>DASTQT010000001.1:0-2746 GCA_035761605.1 Agromyces sp.
GCGCACTCCCCCACCCGACTTCGAGGTCGAGCAGCACTTCGAGCCGCCGCTCGACCGCATCGACCAGCTCGCGTTCGCGTTCCGGGTGCGGGCCGAGGAGTTCATCGAGCGGATGCGGGCCGTGCGGCTCGTGTGCACCGGGATCCGGATCGAGCTCGACGACGAGCGCGGCGGGCACTCGAGTCGCACCTGGCTGCACCCGCACTGGTTCACGCCGGCCGACGTGGTCGACCGCGTGCGCTGGCAGCTGCAGGGCGCCGGCACGGCCGACGCGGGACTCGACTCCCCCATCGTGCGCCTGCGCGTCGTGCCCGAGCGCGTCGACTCGACCGGCAACCACGAGGAGGGCCTGTGGGGCGGCGGGCCCGACGAACGCGTGCACCACGGGCTGACCCGAGTGCAGAGCATGCTCGGGCACGAGGGCGTCGTGACCGCGGCGGTCGGCGGCGGGCGCATGCTCGCCGATCGGCAGGTGCTCGTGCCGTGGGGCGACCGCACGCCCGAGCGCAGCACGGCCGACGCCCCGTGGCCCGGGAGCCTGCCCGCGCTCGCGCCCGCGAGCGTGTTCCGCGAGCGGCTCCCGGTCGCGCTCCTCGACACGGGCGGCGGGGCCGTGTCGGTCGACGCGCGCGGGGCGATCTCGGCGGCGCCCGCCTCGTTCGCGGTCGGCGCCGGGCGGCCGGCGCCGGTGCGCGCGTGGGCGGGTCCGTGGCCGGTCGTCGAGCGCTGGTGGGATGCCGAGCGCGCCCGTCGCGTGTACCGCTTCCAGGTCGTCGACCACGACGGCTGCGCGTGGCTGCTCGTGCGCGACGCCGACGGCTGGTGGGCCGAGGCGAGGTACGACTGATGGGCTGGAACAACCCCGAGATCCCGTGGTCCGAACTGGAGCGGCGGCTCTCCGACCGGCAGCGGCCGGGTGGGTCGAAGGTCGTGGCCGACGGCGGCGACAGTCCGGGATGGAGCCGGAAGCGGCATCCGTACCGGCCCTCGCACGAGGCCGACGAGCGACCGGCCGGGCCGATCGTGCCGTACGCCGAGCTGCACGCGCACTCGACGTTCAGCTTCCTCGACGGCGCGTCCGGCCCGGAACGGCTCGTCGAGGAGGCGCATCGGCTCGGCCTCACCGGCGTCGCGATCACCGACCACGACGGCTTCTACGGCGTCGTGCGCTTCGCCGAGGCCGCCGAGAGCTACCCCGAGCTCGACACCGTGTTCGGCGCCGAGCTGTCGTTCGGGCTCACCGAGCCGCAGATGGGCGCGGCCGATCCCGAGGGCGACCACCTGCTCGTGCTCGCGGCGGGCGAGGAGG
The DNA here is from genome assembly GCA_035761605.1 of Agromyces sp. Lineage (GTDB taxonomy): Bacteria > Actinomycetota > Actinomycetes > Actinomycetales > Microbacteriaceae > Agromyces. The sequence goes on from DASTQT010000001.1 coordinate 1,310, forward strand.
GCTATCACCGGCTCGCCTCGGCGATCACCGCCGGCCAGCTCGCGGGCGGCGAGAAGGGCCGCCCGGTGTACGACCTCGACGACCTCGCGGAACGCTCGGGCGGGCACTGGGTGATCCCGACCGGCTGCCGCAAGGGCGCGGTGCGTCGCGCGCTCGCGGGCGAGGGCGGAGCGGATGCCGCGTGGCGCGAGCTCGACCGGCTGGTCGCCCTGTTCGGGCGCGACCACGTGGTCGTCGAGCTCACCGACCACGGCGACCCGCTCGACCAGGTCCGCAACGACGCGCTCGCGGAGCTCGCCGCCCGCGCGCACCTGCCGGTGCTCGCGACCAACGCCGTGCACTACGCGACCCCCGGCGAGCATCGGCTCGCGTCGGCGCTCGCGGCCGTGCGGGCGCGGCGCAGCCTCGACGAGCTCGACGGGTGGCTGCCCGCCACAGACGGCCTGCACCTGCGCTCGGGCGCCGAGATGCTCGCCCGGTTCGACCGGTACCCGGGCGCGGTCGGGCACTCGGTCGGGCTCGCGCGCGATCTGTCGTTCCGGCTGCGCAGCGCCCGGCCCAAGCTGCCCCGGCAGGAGGTGCCGGAGGGCCACACGCCCATGTCGTGGCTGCGCGAGCTCGTGTGGCGCGGCGCCGATCGACGCTATCCGGGAATGCCCGACCACGTGCGCGAGCGGCTCGCGAAGGAGCTCGACGTGATCGAGCAGAAGGACTTCCCCGGCTACTTCCTGATCGTGCACGACCTCGTGCAGGAGGCCAGGCGCCGCGGCATCCTGTGCCAGGGTCGCGGCTCGGCGGCGAACTCGGCGGTCTGCTACGTGCTCGACATCACCGGGGTCGACTCGATCTTCTACGAGCTGCCGTTCGAACGGTTCCTGTCGTCGCTGCGCGACGAGGAGCCCGACATCGACGTCGACTTCGACTCCGACCGGCGCGAAGAGATCATCCAGTACGTCTACGGCAAGTACGGCCGGCACAACGCCGCACAGGTCGCGAACGTCATCAGCTACCGGCCGAAGGGCGCCGTGCGCGACATGGCGAAGGCGCTCGGCTACTCGACCGGCCAGCAGGATGCGTGGTCGCGGCAGGTCGAGCGTTGGGGTGCCGTCGTCGAGACCGACGACCACGACATCCCCGACGCGGTCGTCGAGCTCGCCGAGCAGCTGCTGACGTTCCCGCGGCACCTCGGCATCCACTCGGGCGGCATGGTGCTCACCGATCGACCCGTCGGCGAGGTGTGCCCCATCGAGCACGCCCGCATGGAGAACCGCACGGTGCTGCAGTGGGACAAGGACGACTGCGCGTGGATGGGCCTCGTGAAGTTCGACCTGCTCGGTCTCGGCATGCTCGCCGCACTGCAGTACACGTTCGACCTGGTGCGCGAGCACACCGGCGAGGAGTGGGAGCTGGCGACCCTCCCCAAGGAGGAGCCCTCGG
>DASTQT010000002.1:0-4112 GCA_035761605.1 Agromyces sp.
GGAGCTCGACGCGCGTCCGTTCCGCATCGACCTCGCTGAGGCGCACGGTCAACCACGTGATGCCGCCGCCGTACTCCCACGTCACGCCGAACGACGTGGGCGCGTCGCACGACTCGACCGTGCCGCTCGCGTTGCCTTCGATGGCGTAGCGCCCGCCCAGGCGCAGGTCGCCGCTGATCGGCAGGAACCAGCGCGGGATCCGCTCAGCGGAGGTGAATGCGTCCCACACGTCGTCGATGGGCGCGCGGTAGGTCTGCGCGATCGTCTGCACGTACGTCGACGCGCCGTCGCGCTCGCCGGTCGTGAGGGCGCGGTCGACCGCGTCGATCTGTGCCTGGATGTCCATGTCAGTGCTCCTTCGTCGGGTCGGTCGTCGGGCCGGTCGCCGGGCGCGCGGCGATGCGCCGGGCGCGTGCCGAGCGGGCGAGCTCGGTGCCGAGCGCGTCGAGGTGCGGGCGCCAGAACCGCTCGAACGGCGTGAACCATTCGGCCGCCTCGTGGATCGGCTCGGGATCGAGCGCGTAGAGCCGCCGGGTCCCCTCGGCCCGCACGGTCGCGAAGCCGGTCTCGCGCAGCACGCGGAGGTGCTGCGACACGGCCGGCTGGCTGATGCCGAACTCGCCCTGCACCACGCGCCCGACCTCTCCGGCGGCGAGCTCGCCGCCCGCGAGCAGTTCCACGATCCGGCGTCGGACCGGATCGCCGAGGATGTCGAGCGCGTGCACGCTCCTATCCTTCATCCGCTGCTTATATAAGTCAAGCCTGAATCTATCGGTCTCGTCGATCCCCCTGAGTCGAGAAGTCGCGGATGGCGGGCGATGCCGTGCATCCGCGACTTCTCGTGGCGGGTGGCGAGGGTGCGTTCAGGCGACGGCGCGGGCGTCGGCCGTGTCCGCGTCCGTCTCGTACTCGACACGCCCCGCGACGACGGTGCGGACGACCCGAGCCTCGAGCAGCGAGGCCTCGCCGAGCTCGAACGGGTCGCGGTCGATCACCGCGAAGTCCGCCGCGAGGCCGGGCGCGAGGCGGCCGCGCACGTGCTCCTCGCGGCACGAGTACGCGGCGTCGCGCGTCGCGTGCCGCACCGCGTCGGCGAGCGGCACGGCGTACTCCGGATGGTTCGGCGGGAACGATCCGTCGAGCGCCGACCGCCTGGTCGCGGCGATGTACAGGTTCGGCAGCGACTCGTGCGGCGCGGTCGGCGCGTCCGTCGAGAACGCGAGCACGCCGCCGGCATCGGTGATCTCGGTCCACGGGAACCCTCGGTCGGCTCGCTCGTCGCCGAGCATCGCGGCCCAGTTCGCCCAGATGGCCGGATCGGCGTGGACGGGCTGCATCGACGCGACGACGCCGAGGCGCGCGAGGCGCGCGACATCCGCCCGGTCGACGTACTCGAGGTGCTCGATGCGGTGCCGCCGGTCCCGTGCGCCGTTCACTGCGATCGCGTGCTCGAGCGCGTCGAGCGCGATGCCGCTGGCCGCGTCGCCGATCGCGTGCATCGCGACCTGCAGCCCCGCGCCATCCGCGGCGGCGACCACCGGCTTCAGCGCGTCGAGCGGCCAGATCGGGTCTGCTTTCGACCCGTCGGCGTACGGATGCCGCATCGCGGCCGTGCACGCGTCGATCACGCCGTCGAGCACGAGCTTGACCCCCGCCACGCGCAGCCACGGCGAGTCGGCCTCGCGCGCGAGCTCGACCGCCCGCGACACCTGCGCGAGGTTCGCCGCCTCGTCGCCCGTGTTCGCGACGAACCAGTGCGCGACCACCCGGATCGGCAACCGCCCGCCGCGACGCTCGGCCGCACGGCGGAACGCCGCGAGCCCGAGCTCGTCGAACGCCATGTCGACGACGCCCGTGACGCCGGTCGCGAGGTACGCCGCGATCGTGCGCTCGACCGCCGCGTCGCGGTCGGCGTCGGTCGCCTGCGACGCGAGGTGCTCCCACACGTGCTGCTGCGCGGCGGTCTCGAAGAGCAGGCCGTTCGGCTTGCCGGACGCATCGCGTCCGATGCGCCCGCCGATCGGATCGGGGGTGTCGCGCGTGATGCCGAGCTCGGCGAGCGCCGCCGAGTTGACCCAGCACGAGTGGTAGTCGTTCGCGTCGAGGTAGACGGGCACGTCGGCGACCGCGGCGTCGAGCATCGCCGCGGTGGGCGCGCCATCCGGAACCGAATCGAACAGCCAGCCGCGGCCGAGCACGCGCGGCGCACCCGGGTCGGCCGCTCGAGCGGCGCGAAGGCGCGCCTGGATCTCGTCGAGCGAGCGCGCGTCGGTGAGGCCGACCCTGCCGAGCGCCTCGCCCATCATCACGAGGTGCGTGTGCGCGTCGACGAAGCCGGGCACGACGAGCCGGCCCGCGAGATCGACGACCTCGGCGCCGGGACCCGCGGCCGTGAGCGCGTCGGCGCTGCGGCCGACCGCGGTGATCGTGTCACCGTCGACGGCGACGGCCTCCGCCCACTCCTGCTCGTCGGACGCCGTGAAGACTCGGCCGTTCACGTAGGCGACGCGGCTCATGCGCTGACCTCGGTCTCGAGACGCGGTGCCTGCGGCTCCGCTCCCCGACCCGCACGGCCCGCCGCCTCGGCCGCCTGCACCTCGCGCGAGAACCGCGCGACGAGCACGACCGGGGTGATGAGCGCGAAGCTCGCGACGCCGAGCACGACTCCGAACCCGAGGAAGCCGAACGCCTCGACGAGCGCGGCGCCGATCACGGGCGTGAGCGCCGAGCCGACGAGGTAGACCGCGAGCAGCGGGCCCGACCAGCGGCCGTCGGCGTCCAGCGCCGACGCGGTCGAGACGAAGTAGAGGAATGCGATCGCGTAGATGGTGTTCCACGCGATGAAGACGGCGATGAACGCGGTCGGGTCCGTCACCGTCGACTCGACGATCTTGAGCACGCCGCCTGCCCCGAGCAGGAGCGCGAGGGGCAGTGCGCGGCCGAAGCGGTCGCCGACGACGGTGATCAGGATGGCGCCCAGGATGCCGCCCGCGGTCGCGCCGCTGAGCGCGATGCCGAGGCCTTCGGGCGTGAGCGCGGCCTGCTCGGCGCCCATGACGCCGGCCATGGCCCACAGCGAGTCCTCGCTCACGGCCCAGAGGGCGAAGCACACGAGCAGCGCGATGCCGGCGATCGTGACGCGGTGCGAGGCGGGCGAACCGAGTGCATCGGGCGCACCGCCCGACGCGGATGGCGCAGCCGCGACGTGGGGCGCGACCTCGACGATCGGCGCCGCGGGCAACCAGGCCGTCGTGAGCAGCATCGCGGCCGAGAACCCGGCGAGCACGCCGAAGACGCTCACGGGCGCGAGGCCGATGATCGGCACGACCGCGAGGATCACGGTGATCACGGCGCGGTTCGCGAGGCCGTTCCATCCGGCGACCCGCTCGGGGTTGAGGAACGCGGCGAGCGCCGCGCCCGAGGACGCGACCGCGCCGCCCGCGCCGATGCCGCCGGCGATGAGCCCGGCGACCACGGCGGCGGGGGCCGGGACGAGCGCGGCCGCGCCGAAGCCGATCGTCGCGACGACCAGGCCGATGCGCGCGACCGCGAGCCGTCGCGGGCCGGCGCAGAGCTTGGCGACCGCGAGGCCGGTGACGGCGGTCGCGAGCAGTGCGGCGGTGACGATCCAGCTCGCGGTGAGCACGTCGGCGCCGAGCGCGGTCTGGAGCGCCGCGATCATGTACGGCGAGAGGTTGACGCCGAGGTAGCCGGCGATGCCGACGCCGAAGGTGGCGACGGCTCCGGGGAACCGGAGCGGCACCCGGGAGGTGGGAGTGGTTGCGGTCACGGGGAGTCTCCTGACGGGGAGGTGCACGACGATGTGCGGCAGTCGGGGTCGCGGCACGCCGGGTGGGGCATCCGCTAAATGAATAGTGTTCGTTTATTATTCACATCGAGGCCGCCGGAGGGAAGAGGGAATCTCGGATTCCGTCCGATCCGACCCCTAGGCTGGCCCGGACGAGGAGGTGCGGATGCCCAGGCCCAAGGTGCCGCTGCTGTCGACCGATCGCATCGCCGACGCCGCGCTCGAGCTCGTCGACTCGGGCGAGTCGTTCGGGGTCAACGCGCTGGCGCGCAAGCTCGGCGTCACGCCGTCGTCGCTGTACAAC
>DASTQT010000003.1:0-2934 GCA_035761605.1 Agromyces sp.
GGAGAGCGCCGCAAGGGTGTCGGCGAGCGCGTCCGACCGGTCGGGCGGGGCGTTCCGAAAGGTGCCGAGGAGCAGCAGACGATCCTCCGCGGTCCCCTCGACCACCCTGCTGAGCAGCCGGATCGCGGCCGGTCCGGCCCAGTGCAGGTCATCCAGCACCAGCACCACGGGCCGCGCCGCGGTCGCGTCGTGGAGCACGTCGACCACGGCCTCGAACACGCGCTCCTGGCCGGTCGAGCGCTCCGCGGCATCCCGGACCGATCGATCGAGCACGCGCTCGAGGAGCTCGACCGAGTCCATGCGCGTCGCACCTGACGCATGCGCACCGTACGTCGGCAGCAGCACCCGCAACGGCTCGTCGAACGGCTCGAACGGGGCGCCGAGTTCCTGGATGCAGGCGCCGAACAGCACCGCCGCCCCACCGGCGTGCAGCCGCGTGCAGACCTCGCTCACGAGCCGCGACTTGCCCGACCCCGGCTCGCCGCTCACGAAGACCGCGCGACCCGCGCCGCCGCGCGCGTCGGCCCACGCCGCCTCGAGCGCTGCGACCTCCTCGTGTCGAGCGACGAACGGCGGCTGCCCCGATACCGTCCAGCCCGCCGGCAGAGGCGGGGCGGACCATTCCCCCATGGGGCACACGATAGTGCGCCTCGCACACGGCGGCGATGGTCCGAATTGACTACTCGCGCGTGTTGCCGAAGATGATCGGCCCTGGTCATGTGGCGCCGTGCCGGCCTTCCTACCGTGACGTTCAGCGGTACTCCAGACGGAGCCCGCGTGAAGGAAGGAATGGGATCATGAACGGACGCGCGATCCTCATCGTCCCGGCCGTGCTGGCCATGGCGGTGCTCGCCGGGTGCGGCGTGACCGAGAGCGGTTCCGCCGGCGGTTCGGGATCGGGGTCCACCCGGCTCCAGATGCCGTCGACCGAGGTCTGTCACCTGCCTGCCTGGATCCGCGAGCGCGCACCCGAGGGTGTGTGCCCGCCGCCGGAGCCGGTCGACGACTACCTCTCGCCCCTGAAGCCGGCGAGGCCCCGCTGAGCGGTGTCGAGCGCGCCGATCGGCGTCGGTGCGCCGCCCGAAACGCAGGAGAATCCGGGTCATGGTCGCTCACGGCGACCCATGACCCGGATTCCCATGCATCCGCGGGGCTCGCGCCGCTACTTCAGCCGCTTGAGCTTCTGCATCGCCCTCTCGACGAGCTTGGTCGACTCCTTCACGTCGGCGGCGGTCGCGCGCGAACCCGCGAGCACGACCTCGCCGGTCGCGACGGCCTCGTCGAGCGCGGCCATCGACGCGTCCGTGTAGAGCGAGCGGTCGACGGATGCCGCGTCCGCGAGCGCCGCGGACCGGCGCGAGGTGTCGACGGGCTCGCCGGCCGTGACGGCCACGAGCCGCACGTCGTCGAACACGCCCCACGCGCCGGCCGACAGCGCGAACTCCGCGGAGATCTCCACGACCCCGTCGGCTCCGACGGTCACGGGCACCGTCGCGGTGTGGAACTCGTTCCACGCCGTGAACGACAACGGCGCGCTCGCCGAGCCGCCGGCCGCGGTGGTCGCGGTGAGCACGCGCGAGTCGCCCGCGGGCGAGCCCGTGCCCTGCGTCGTCGCCCGCAGCTCGTAGGTGCCCGCGGGCACGCCGGTCAGCGTCTGCGTCGCCGACGCCTGGTATGCCGTGCCGCTCCAGAAGGTGACCGCGTGGTCGCCGTCCGACGCGTCGCCGGTCTGCGTGCGCGCCGCCGGGCCGGTCAGCGTCCACGCGCTCAGGTCCGCCGACTCGAACGAGCCGTTCCGCACGAGGTTCTCGGCGAGCACCGTCACCGACGCGACCACGTCGAGCCCGGCCGACGTGCGGCCGGGAATCGAGTACGAACCCGGACCGCGGATCCAGTCCACCGCACCCGACCACGTCACGGATTGCTGCTCGACCGTCGCGTCGTTCCAGGTGACGGCGACCGTCGCGGGCAGCTCGACGAGCGTGCCATCCGGAACCGACAACGAAACCTGCTCGACCGACACGACCTCGAGCGGCGCGACCGCACCGGTGCGCACGTACTCGAACGTGCGCAGCGACTCGAGCGGCGTGCCATCCCACGCGAACAGCGACTGGTTGTCCCACGCCGAGCCGCCGAACCACTCGCCGACGTGCACCGGGTCGTACGCCGACGCGGCCGAGGTCGCCCAGCCAGAGCCGTCGCGCTCCCACAGGACGCGGTTGGCCTCGTACTCCGACGGCGGGCCGACCGGCAGCCACGCGGGCTCCCAGTAGTACACGCCGATGCCGGCGTCGCCCACGGCCGCCACGGCGGCGATGGTGTCGCGCAACTGCGTCGACTGGCCCTGCACGCTCGCGGGGTAGGCGTCGCCGATCGTGCCCGAGCCGATCACGTTCGGGTAGCCGTCGCCGTCGTCGAGCGTGTGCGCCCACGACGTCTCGGCGACCATGACCTCCTTGCCGTAGGTCGTCGCGATCTGCGACAGCACCGACGTCAGGTTCGAGGTCGTGCCGTGCCAGTACGGGTAGTACGAACTCGCGAACACGTCGTAGTCGACGCCGAACTGCGCGAGTCCCGCGGCGTAGGTCGCATAGCGGCCGGATGTCTCGGGGTTGGTGAAGTGCACCGCGACCTTCGCGTCGGGCAGCACCTCGCGCACGGCCGACGTGCCCGCCTGCAGCAGCGCCGCGAACGGCGCGTTGATCTCGCGGCCGGCGCGCGTGTACCCGGCGATGCCGTTGTTCGTCTCGTTGCCGACCTGCACCAGGTCGACGTCGACGCCCGCATCCTCGAACTGCTGCAGCGCGTCGACCGTGAAGTCGTGCAGCGCGGTCGCGGTCTGTTCGACCGTGAAGCCCTGCCACGCCTTCGGCGCCAGCTGCCGGGCGGGGTCGGCCCAGAAGTCGCTGTAGTGGAAGTCGATCAGGACGCCGA
>DASTQT010000004.1:0-6379 GCA_035761605.1 Agromyces sp.
GACCGCGAGCCCGTCGACGTCGGCCCCGACCGCGACGATCGTGCCCACCACGTCGCGCCCGATCACGGGCTTGCGCGGCCTCCGCCGTCCGAACGCGGCACGCAGGACCAGCGGCTCGCCGCGCATGACACGCACGTCGCCCGCGTGGACGCCCGCGGCGTGCACGCGGATCGCGACGTCGCGTGGGCCCGGCGCCGGCTCGGGCACCTCCGCGACGCGGAGCACCTCGGGTCCGCCGTATCCCTCCTGGACGATCGCCTTCATGATTCCCCTCCAGTCTCCGACGGCGTCACGATGACGCTGCCGCGCTTGTGTCCGGTGTCGACGACCTCATAGGCCTCGGCGATGCGGTCGATGGGCAGCACCCGGTCGACCGCCGGCCGGATCGCGCCGTCGAGCGCGAGCGCCGCGAGTTCCTCGAGGTCGGGGCGCTTCGCCTCGTCCGAGCGGAGGCCCGTGAACATGATCGCGGCGCGCTTCCGGCCGAGCCGCGAGGTGAGCTGCTGCACGACGATCGCCCACGACGGCACGGTCGTCAGGTAGACGCCCCCGTCGACGAGCGCGCCGCGCGCGTGCCGGAACGTGCTCTTGCCGGCCGCGTCGAAGATGACGTCGTACCGGTCGCCCGTCCGCATGGCGTCGACCTGCGTGCGGTCGATCACGCGCTGCGCGCCGAGTGCGCGGACGTCCTCGACGTGCGCCGTCGAGCAGGTGCCGGTGACGTCGGCGCCCAGGTGCCGCGCGAGCTGCACCGCCGCGCCGCCGACGCTGCCGGCGGCCCCGGTGATCAGCACGCGCGTGCCCTGGCCGACGTGCCCGCCGTCGCGCAGGAAGGGCAGCGCGGTCATGGCGCCGTCGCAGAGCGCCGCGGCATCCGCCATCGACACGCCCTCGGGCAGCCGCACGACCGCGCCGGTCTCACGCACCACGACGAACTCGGCGTGCGCGCCGGCCGCGGCGCCGGTCGCGCCGAACACGCGGTCGCCGACCGCGAACCGGGTCGTGCCCGGCCCGACCGCGTCGACGATGCCGGCGAAGTCCGAGCCGAAGACCGGCTGGCGCGGGCGCCGCAGCCCGTACGCGAGCCGCGCGAACCACGGGCTGCCCGCGCGTCCGGCGCCGTCGGACGAGCCGACCGAGGCGGCGAGCACCCGCACGCGCAGCTCGCCGGGCCCGGGCTGGGGCAGTGGGCGAGTGCCGACGACGGCGACCTCGGGCGGCCCGTACCGCTCCGCCAGTGCGACCTTCATCATGATGCCTCCTCCGCGGGGTACTGGAAGACGTCGTCGAGCGGGACCCCGAAGACCCGCGCGATCTGGAAGGCCATCTCGAGCGACGGCGAGTACCGACCCTGCTCGATGGCGATGACGGTCTGGCGGGTGACCCCGAGCTGCTTCGCGAGGTCGGCCTGGGTCATCTCGCCGTGGCGGAACCGCAGCGAGCGGATGTCGTTCGTCACGCGCGTCGGCTTCACCACGTCGGCACCCCCCGGCGGTAGGCGACGAGTCGCGTGATGCTCTCGAGCAGTGCGGAGAGCACGAAGCACAGGTAGACGACGTTCGCGATCCAGAACCAGTCCGCCTCGAGCATGGAGAGGACGAGCGCGCCGAGTGCGCCGATGACGACGAACGAGCCGCCGACGCGCGTGCCGAGCCGATCGATCTCGCGATCGCGCACGTCGCCCTTCGTGCTCTCGCTCGGGAACACGATCTCGACGAGGATCCGTCCGACGATCGCGGCCACGATGGCGCCGCCGATGGTCCAGAGCATGGGCGCGACGTAGTCGACGTCCTCGACGGCGACCCCGCTCGCGAGCTGCGGCAGCAGCAGCGACAGGTACACCCCGTAGCCGGCGACGGACACTGCCAGGTAGACCCAGGTGCCCTTCTCCTCGTACGACATGCGGACCTCCTGTGTGAAGAATGTTTGACATGCTCAGTGTCAACCATTCTCGACACTGTGTCAAGCATTCTTTACACGATCCCGTCGCACGACCCGGCGAGGGTATTCCGAACGTCGGCTCGGGCCGCGGCTCGACGGCGTTCGGCATACCCTCGCGGCGCGCCCACGAGGGTTGGAGGTGGGGGCGGGGCGAGCGGGGGCGGGCGGGGCTAGTGGCCGGCGCCGCCGTCGACGAGCTTCAGGCCCACGACGCAGCCCACGAGCCCGGCGATGAGCGCGAGGCGCGCCCACGAGACATCCGTCTCACCCGTGACCATGGCCCAGATCACCGTGAGCGCCGCGCCGATGCCGACCCACACGGCGTACGCCGTGCCGACCGGGATGCCGCGCATGGCCCACGCGAGCCCGCCCATCGAGACGACGAGCACGACGCCGAAGACGACCGACGGCCAGAGCTTGGTGAACCCCTCGGACTTGCCGAGGGCGGTGGCCCAGACGGCCTCGAGCACACCGGAGACGATGAGGACGATCCACGACATGACGGCACTCCTTCGGCCAGTCTTGTCGCGTTCCGGGTACTGGGTTCCCTCGTCCGGGGCCGCCCTCCGACGACCTGCCCTCAGGCTAGCAACCCGGCCTGATCACCCCCTGTGCAGCCGCGCGGATGCCGCGACCCACGCCTCAGCGGCCGGCGAGCCCGGTGGGCGACGACGGTGTCGCCGCGATCGCGCGGTCGGCGCGGAACCGGGCCGGCGCCGGGCCGGACCCGTCGGCCAGGTCCGCCAGGATCCGCCCGACCACGGGCGTGAACTTGAACCCGTGCCCCGAGAAGCCGGCGCCGACGACGATCGGCCCGAGGCGGTCGAGCACGAAGTGCTCGTCGGGCGTGGTCGTGTAGGTGCAGCTGATCGGCGTGACCGCGTCGGCGTCGACGCCGGGCAGCCAGTCGCGCGCGTACCGCTGCAGGTCGGCGAGCTGGTCGGGCTCGGGCAGGAAGTCGCGTGCGTCGGGGTCGACGACGGGGCCGACGCCGTGCCATCCGGCCTTCACGCCCTCACCAGGGGTGAGCATGCCGTAGACCGGCGAGCGCCAGTAGTCGTACCCGTCGGCGGGCGCGCCCGGGAAGTGGTTGTAGCTCGGCCACGCGATCGACTCGTCGCGCACGGCGAAGTGCGCGGGCTGCTCCTGCGTGACGACGAGTCGCGGCAGCGCGAGCCCGCCGACGAGCTTCGTGGTCCACGCGCCGAGGGTCACCACGGCCGTCCGGGCCTCGACGACCTCGTCGACTCCGGCGTCGGTGACGGATGCCACGCGCACGCGGTCGTCGTCGAGGGCTTCGATGCGCGTGGCCCGGGTGCGGTGCCGCACGTCGGCGCCGGCGGAGGCCGCCGTCGCGTGCAACGCCGCGATCGTGGCATCCGCGTTCACCCGGCCCGCCTCGGCGTTGAACAGCACGCGCGTGTCGAACCGGATGCCGGGCCAGCGGCGCGAGGCCTCCTCGACCGCGAGGAACTCGGCGGGGATGCCGGCGGCGCCCAGCGCCGCGTAGACGGCGTCGAGCTGCGGCGCCGGCCCGTGGTTGGCGACGCCGACGAGTTCGAGCAGCGACGCTCCGGACTCGGCCTCGAGCTCGCGCCACAGGGGCAGCGCCTCGACCAGCATGCGCACGTAGGCGGGGTCGGCGTACGCGACGTTGAAGTTGCGCGATGCGCCGTGCGAGGCGCCCTTGCGGTGGCCGGGCTCGAAGCGCTCGAGCAGGGCGACCTCGCGACCCCGGCGGGCGAGCTGCCACGCGGTCGCGGCGCCCATCGCGCCACCGCCGACGACGACGGTCTCGACGCGGGTGACGGCGGTCATCGCTCGGCGCCCCCGCCGCCGGGCGCCCCGGCAGGCCCACCGAGCGCGAGCACCCCGCGGAAGTGCTCGACCACGGGGAACGGCTCGTAGAAGCCGTGCAGCAGCTCGCGCCACCGCTGGTACTCGGGCGAGCCGCGGAAGCCGGGATCATGATCCTCGAGCCGCTCCCAGTGCACGAGCAGCAGGTACTCGTTCGGCGTCTCGATCGACCGCGACAGCGTAAGGTCGACGAAGCCGGGCATCGAGGCGATGATCGACTTCGCCTCGGCGAAGGCGGCCTCGAACTCGGCCTCACGGCCGGCGACGACGGGCAGGATCGCGTGCTCCAGGATCACCTGGTCCACGGTACCCGCAGGGTTGGCAGTCGGCCGCCGAGGAATGGCAGCCGCTCCCGCCGCCCCGTGCTCGACCGCCCGCGACGATGGACGCATGGACTTCGACGACACCGCCGCCCTCATCGTGATCGACGTGCAGCAGGGCTTCGACGACCCCGCCTGGGGCACGCGCGACAACCCCGACGCCGAGGCGAACATCGCCCGGCTCGTGCAGGCGTGGGCGGATGCCTCGCGGCCGATCGTGCTCGTCCGCCACGACTCGCGCGAGCCCGGCTCCACGCTCGCGCCCGGCAACCCCGGCAACGCCCTGAAGCCCGTCGTCGCCGACGCCCCGCACGACCTCTTCGTCACGAAGCACGTCAACTCGGCGTTCTACGGCGAGCCCGACCTGCACGCCTGGCTCGGCGAGCGAGGCGTCCGCCAGCTCGTCGTCTGCGGCATCCAGACCAACCAGTGCGTCGAGACGACCGCGCGGATGGCCGGCAACCTCGGCTACGACGTGACGCTGCCGATCGACGCGACGCACACGTTCGACATGTCGGGCCCCGGCGGGCTGCGGCTCTCGGCCGGGGAGCTCGCCCGGGCGACGGCGGTGAACCTCGACGGCGGCGGGTTCGCGCGGGTCGTCGCGACCGACGACGTCGTCGGGGCGTAGGCGCCGGCGCGGCGCCATCCGTTGCCCTGCGTTACGGCATCGGGCGGATGGCGCGGCCGCGCCGGGTAGCGTGAGCCCATGGCAGACCGCGAATACGGCTTCAAGACCCGCGCCATCCACGCGGGCAACATCCCCGACGCCGACACGGGTGCCCGCGCGCTCCCGATCTACCAGTCGAGCGCCTTCGTCTTCGACGACACGGCCGACGCCGCGGCGCGCTTCGCGCTGCAGAAGTACGGCAACATCTACTCGCGCCTGGCCAACCCGACCGTCGCGGCCTTCGAGGAGCGCGTCGCGAGCCTCGAGGGCGGCCTCGGCGCGGTCGCGACCGCGAGCGGCCTCGCGGCGCAGTACATCACCTTCGCGAGCCTCGCCGGCACGGGCGACCACATCGTCGCCTCGGCGAACCTGTACGGCGGTTCGATCACGCAGCTGGATGTCACGCTCCGCCGCTTCGGCATCGAGACGACGTTCGTCCGCTCCTCCGACCCGGCCGACTACGCGCCCGCGATCACCGAGCGCACCAAGGCCCTGTTCGTCGAGACCGTCGCGAACCCGTCGGGCGAGATCGCCGACCTCGAGGGCCTCGCCGACGTCGCGCACGCGCACGGCATCCCGCTGATCGTCGACTCGACCATCCCGACGCCCTACCTCAACCGCCCCATCGAGTGGGGCGCCGACATCGTGACGCACTCGGCGACGAAGTTCCTGGGCGGGCACGGCACGACGCTCGGCGGGGTCGTCGTCGAGTCGGGCCGGTTCGACTGGCACTCCCCGAAGTTCCCGCTGTTCGCCGAGCCCGTGCCGAGCTACGGCGGCCTGCAGTGGTCGGGCAACTTCGGCGAGTACGCGTTCCTTACGCGCCTGCGCGCCGAGCAGCTGCGCGACATCGGGCCCGCGCTCGCACCGCACAGCGCGTTCCTGCTCGCGCAGGGCGTCGAGACCCTGCCGTACCGCATCCAGGCGCACGTCGACAACGCGCGCGTCGTGGCCGAGTGGCTCGCCGACGACCCGCGCGTCGAGCGCGTCTTCTGGGCGGGGCTGCCCGACCACCAGCACTTCGAGCGCGCCGCGAAGTACCTGCCGAAGGGCCCGGGCTCGGTGTTCAGCTTCGAGGTCAAGGGCGGCCGCGAGGTCGGCCAGAAGCTCATCGAGTCGGTGAACCTGGCCAGCCACCTCGCCAACATCGGCGACGCCAAGACCCTGATCATCCACCCCGCGTCGACCACGCACGCGCAGCTCACCGACCAGCAGCTCGTCGACGCGGGCGTGCTGCCCGGCGTCGTGCGCCTCTCGGTCGGCATCGAGGACGTGGAGGACATCATCGCCGACCTCGACCAGGCACTGTCCGCCGCGACGAGCGGCCTGGCGCTGGCCGGCGCGACGGGAGGAGCCCGATGAGCACCGCGACCGACACCGAGACCACGCCCCGGGGCGACGAGACGACGGATGCCGCGGCCGTCGAGACCGTCCGCCTCGTCAACGGCCTCTCGTGCGAGCTGCCCGCGAATTCGCCGCTGGCGAAGCTGCTGAAGTCGCAGAGCACCTGGATCGGGCCCGACGCCAAGCAGCGCCTGCGCATCCTGAACGCGGCGAAGTCCGTCGCGATCGTCGGCGCCTCGCCGAAGCC
>DASTQT010000005.1:0-2649 GCA_035761605.1 Agromyces sp.
TGCTCATGGGCCTCGGCATCTTCGCGATCACGCAGCGGCCGGCCTCGCTGCTCATCGTCGTCCTCACGCCGATCATGCTGCTCGGCAACCACCTCGGGCAGCGGATGGACAGCGGCAAGAAGCTGCAGCGCGAGATCGAGACGTTCGAGGTGCACCTCGAGCAGCTCGAGGAGACGCTCGAGCGCGAGCGGCACGTCGAACGCGAGCGCCGGCACGACGAGACCCCGCCGGTCGCGACGATCTACGAGCAGGCGATGCGGCTCGGCCCGCTGCTGTGGACGCGGCGACCCGAGCACTGGAACTTCCTCGCGCTGCGCCTCGGGGTCGGCCGCGCGCCCAGCCGCAACTCGGTCCGCGATTCCGACGGGACCATGCCCGGCATCCCGAGGTACGCGAGGCAGGTCGACCTCCTCCGCGAGCGCTACCGCGAGATCGACGACGTGCCCGTCATGGAGGTGCTCTCGAGCTCGGGTGCGCTCGGCATCGCCGGGCCGGCGAACCTCGCCGCCGATGCGCTCCGCGGCGTGGCCGTGCAGCTGTTCGGCCTGCACGCCCCGAACGACGTGGTCGCCGCGGCGATCGTCGACCCGGCCTGGAGCCGCGAGCTCGACTGGCTGAAGTGGCTGCCGCACACCTCGGGCGAACGCAACCCCGTCGCGGGCGCCGCGCTGGCCGACAGCCCCTCGGCCGGCGCCGCGCTGCTGAGCGCGCTCGAGGAGCTGATCCTCGCCCGTCTCCACGCGGCACCGGTGCGACGCGGTCCAGTCGCCGACGACGACACCTCGATGGCCCGCGGCTCGCGGGTGGGAACGCCAGGCGGCATCCGCGAGGAGGCCCGCCCCGACTCGGCCCTCGTCCTCATCGTCTCGGCCGACGCGCCGGTCGACCGACCGCGCCTCGTGCAGCTCATCGAGCGCGGCGCCGAGGTCGGCATCCACGCCGTGTTCGTCGCACCGACCGTCGCATCCCTGCCGGCCGCGTGCCGGACGTACGTCGACGTGACCGACGGGCTCGAGCACGCGCGCGTCGGCGTCGTCCGGTCGGGCGTCGAGTACCCGGATGTCGCGGTCGAAGGGGTCTCGATGCGGTACGCCGAGGTGTTCGCGCGCCGGCTCGCCCCGGTCGTCGACGCGAGCACCGTCGTCGAGGACGCCAGCGACCTGCCGCGCAACGTCTCGATGCTCTCGCTCATCGGAGACGACATGGCCCGCGACCCCGAGAGCGTGGTCGAACGCTGGCGGCAGAACGCCTCGATCGTCGACCGGTCGGGCGCCAGGCTGCCGCGCCTGAAGCGCGCCGGCACGCTCAAGGCGTTCGTCGGGCAGGGCACCCCCGACGCGATGACGCTCGACCTGCGCACGCAGGGCCCGCACGCCCTCGTCGGCGGCACCACGGGCGCCGGCAAGTCGGAGTTCCTGCAGGCGTGGGTGCTCGGCATGGCCGCGGAGTACAGCCCCGACCGGGTCACGTTCCTCTTCGTCGACTACAAGGGCGGCTCGGCGTTCGCCGACTGCGTCGAGCTGCCGCACTGCGTCGGACTCGTCACCGACCTCAGCCCGCACCTGGTGCGCCGTGCGCTCACGAGCCTGCGAGCCGAGCTGCACCACCGCGAGCACCTGTTCAACCGCAAGAAGGCCAAGGACCTGCTCGAGCTCGAGAAGCGCCAGGACCCCGAGACCCCGCCGGCGCTCGTCATCGTGATCGACGAGTTCGCGGCGCTGGCGGGCGACGTGCCCGAGTTCGTGGACGGCGTGGTGGACATCGCCCAGCGCGGCCGCTCGCTCGGCATCCACCTGATCATGGCGACCCAGCGCCCCGCCGGCGTCATCAAGGACAACCTGCGCGCGAACACCAACCTGCGCGTCGCGCTGCGCATGGCCGACGAGTCCGATTCGCGCGACGTCGTGGGCGACGCCGTGGCGGCCGGCTTCGACCCGTCGATCCCGGGTCGCGGCATCGCGAAGACCGGGCCGGGCCGGCTCGTGCCGTTCCAGTCCGCGTACGCGGGCGGATGGACCAGCGACGAGCCCGAGATCGCCGACGTGCGGCTGGCCGAGCTGCGGTTCGGCTCCACGGTCGTGTGGGAGCGCGACGGAGCGCCGGAGGACGACGCGCACGCCGGCGATCCCGGGCCGAACGACCAGAAGCGGATGGTCGACGCGTTCATCCGCGCGGCGGGCGCCGCCGCCATCCCGCCGCCCCGCCGCCCCTGGCTCGACGACCTCGCCGCCACGGTCGCGATCGAGGACCTGCCGATGCGCGGCGACGGCGAGATCGTGTTCGGCCTCGCCGACATCCCCGAGCGCCAGCTGCAGGCGCCCATCTCGTTCGCCCCCGACCGCGACGGCGCCATGCTCGTCTACGGCACCAGCGGCGCCGGCAAGTCGACGCTGCTGCGGACGCTCGCCGTGTCGATCGGCCTGCGTCCGGAGCTCGGGCCCGCCGAGGTGTACGGACTCGACTTCGGCTCGGGCGCGCTCCGCTCGCTCGAGGTGCTGCCCCACGTCGGCTCGGTCATCGCGGGCGACGACCCCGAGCGCATCCAGCGGCTGCTGCGCACGCTCGACGAGCTCCTCGACCGCCGCGGACGCGCGTTCAGCGCCGCGAACGCCGCGAGCCTGACCGAGTACCGCGAGCTCACCGGCATCC
>DASTQT010000006.1:0-3445 GCA_035761605.1 Agromyces sp.
GGCATCGGCCCGACCTACGCCGACAAGATCAACCGCGTCGGCATCCGCATGCAGGACCTCTTCGACGAGAACATCCTGCGGCAGAAGGTCGAGGGCGCGCTCGACCAGAAGAACCACCTGCTCGTCAAGGTCTACAACCGCCGCGCGATCGGCGTCGACGAGATCGTCGAGGAGCTGCTCGGCTACACCGACCGGTTGCGCCCCATGGTCACCGACACGTCGCTGCTGCTGCACCGCGCGCTCGAGGCCGACGAGATCGTGCTCTTCGAGGGCGGCCAGGCGACAATGCTCGATGTCGACCACGGCACGTACCCGTTCGTCACGTCGTCCAACGCGACGTCGGGCGGCGCCGTCACCGGCTCGGGCATCGCGCCGAACCGCATCGACCGCGTCATCGGCATCGTCAAGGCCTATACGACCCGCGTCGGCTCGGGCCCGTTCCCGACCGAGCTGTTCGACGAGTGGGGCGAGTTCCTCGCCGAGAAGGGCCACGAGTTCGGCACCACGACCGGTCGTCGCCGCCGCACCGGATGGTACGACGCACCGATCGCGCGCTACACGGCGCGCATCAACGGCGTCACCGACTTCGTGCTCACCAAGCTCGACGTGCTCACCGGCGTCGACCGCATCCCCGTCGCGGTCGCCTACGACGTCGACGGCGTGATCATGGAGGAGGTCCCGGTGTCGCAGTCCGACTTCCACCACGCCAAGCCCGTGTACGAGGAGTTCCCCGGCTGGACCGAGGACATCTCGGGCGCGCGCGAGTTCTCCGACCTGCCCGCGAACGCGCAGAGCTACGTCCGCGAGCTCGAGGCGATGTCGGGCGCGCGCTTCTCGGCGATCGGCGTCGGTCCGGGTCGCGACGAGATCGTGCAGCTGCACGACCTGCTGGACTGAGCTGATCGGCGCGCCGGCGATCGGGGCGCTGGATGCGAGGCGGATATGAGCGGTCTCACCCGTCGCCTGGGATTCCTCGGAACGGCCGCTACCCTTCGACCAGCGCCTTGAGGTTCGCGAGCTGCACGCCGTCTTCGCGGGCGATCGCGCCGCGGATGACCGGCGCGAGCAGGGTCATGACCCCGTGCGTGCCGACGACCGCGTCGAGGCGCACGCGGCTGCCCGCGGCGTCCGTCGCGCCCGGCTCGATCCGGTAGGCGTAGTCCGCCGTCACGCCGCCGACCGCGCTGCGCATCGTGAGCGCGCGTCCGGGCTCGACCGCGGTGATCGTCGAGGTGCGCTCCTTGCCGCGCGCGGTGAACCGCAGCACTGTTCCGACGGCGAGCGGCCCGTCGGCGACCATCGACTCGACGCCCGGCATCCAGCGCGGTGCCTCGCTCCAGTCGGTCAGGCGCGACCACACCGCGTCGACCGGCGCCGCGATGGCCTGCTCGTCGGTGAATGCGGTCTTCATGGGGCCTCCCGTCGTCATGTGGTGAGGCTAGACCGGCGGTCGCGGCATCCGATTGGATGGATTTCACGGAGGTCGCTCGTGGAGGTCGCTGGTCGCGGGGTGCGCGGGCCGCTCGCGGAGGCGGTGCGCGAGCTCTGGTTCCTGCGCGGCCCACGGCCCGCCCGATTCGAGCGCATCTTCCCGATGACCGACGTGCACCTCATCGTGAACCTCACGCCCGAGCCGTACCGCGTCCTCGACTCGGCGGATTCCCCGTGGCGCACGCTCGGGCCCGCGTTCTGCTCGGGGCTGCGCTCGCGCTTCGTGGTGAGCGAGTCGCCCGACCCCATCGTGAACGCTGGGGCGGTCGTGCGGGCCGACGGACTGCGGTTGCTCGGACTCGACCCCGAGGTGCTTGCGGGCGACGTGTCGTCCCAGCCGTGGTTCGAGAGGCCGACCGCGCTCGGTCCGGATGCCGATGCCGACGCCGTACTCGATGCCATCGAAGCGGTGCTCACGGGCCTCCTCGTGGCGGGAGCCGCACCCGACCCGGTCGTCCGCGACGCGATCGAGCGCCTCGAGCACGATCCCTCGCAGCCGATCGGGCCGCTCGCCGCGGCGCACGGCCTGCGGCATCCGGCCTTCGTGGCGAGGTTCCGTCGTGCCACCGGACTGACTCCGAAGCGCTACGCCGAGCTGGTGCGGTTCCACCTGCTCATCGACCGCACGCCCGTGCCCGGGGCGGCCGCGTGGAGCGAGTTGGCCGTCGACGGCGGCTACTACGACCAGTCGCACGTCATCCGCGAATTCAAGCGGTTCACCGGCTACACGCCGGCCGAGTACCACCGGAGGGTGAGCGCTGCGGGCGCCGACGCGGCCCGCTTCGTGCCCGACCCCGAGGCGGCGTTCCGATGAGCCGTGGACACGACGAGGGCGGATGCCGCGACTGCGCGCCATCCGCCCGGTGACATTCGAAGCTCGGCCTACGGCTCGGTGCCGATCGACTTGTCGACGTGCGCGCGGACCTCGTCGACCTTCGCGTCGTGCTCGTCGGGCGTGACCTTCTTCGCGGCGTCGGAGACGGCGTCGAGGACCTTGTCGCTGATCTCCTCGGCCTGCTCGCTGTTGAGCGCCTCGTTGATCTTGTCCTTGTTCTGCTCGACGAATTCCCCCGCGTTCTTCGCCAGGTCGTCCAGTGCTCCCATAACCCCCAGGTCCCTTCTCTGCGACGGCTGTCGATTCCGCGCTCATCGTACGGCGAGCGGATGTCGCGCGAACGCGATCCACAGGCAACGCTCGGGCACCGCACGCGTGCCAGACTCGGGGAATGCCCGCACGCCGCCCCGAGCCAGCCGCCCTCGTCGGCCGCTTCGTCGCACTGACGCCGATGGAGGAGGCCGACTGGCCCGAGCTCGAGCGCGCCATCCATCGCCCCGAGGTGTTCGCGGGCGGGTTCGGCGGCGGTCCGTCGGGTCTGCCGGCCGACCCCGCCGCCTTCGCCGAGTTCGCCCGCGCGTCGTACACGCCGGCGGCCGACGGCCTGCCGTACGCGGTGCGGCTGCGCGGCGGGCCCGACGACGGCACGATCGTCGGCGCCACCAAGCTCGGCGACCTCGACCTCGGCAACGAGTCGGCCCACATCGGGTGGACCGCGTACGACCCGCGCGTCTGGGGCACCGCCGTCAACCCCGAGACCAAGCTGCTGCTGCTCGGTCTCGCGTTCGACCACGGCTTCGGGCGCGTCAAGCTGCAGGCCGACGCCGTCAACACCCGATCGCGCGCGGCCATCGAGCGGCTCGGCGCGCGGTTCGAG
The DNA here is from genome assembly GCA_035761605.1 of Agromyces sp. Taxonomy (GTDB): domain Bacteria; phylum Actinomycetota; class Actinomycetes; order Actinomycetales; family Microbacteriaceae; genus Agromyces. The sequence continues at coordinate 3,204 of DASTQT010000006.1, forward strand.
GGCGTGCTGCGCCGCGTGCAGCGTCGCCCCGACGGCTCGTGGCGCGACACCGCGGTGTACTCGATCCTCGCCGACGAGTGGCCCGCGGTGCGCGCCGGTCTCGAGGAGCGCCTCGCCGAGCGTGCCGACCGGCCCGTCGAGCTCGCGCGGCGCGTGCACGCCGAGTAGCGCGGGCACGAGTGCCGTCAGGCGCCGTCGCGCTCCGGGAGGTGCAGGCGCGCCAGGAACGCGTCGGTGCCGCG
>DASTQT010000007.1:0-8336 GCA_035761605.1 Agromyces sp.
GTGTTGCCCTTGTCGCGCAGGCGCAGCAGCAGCTCGTTCATCCGCTGGATGTCGTGCGGGTGCAGGCCCACGGTCGGCTCGTCGAACACGTACGTGACATCCGTCAGCGACGAGCCGAGGTGGCGGATCATCTTCGTGCGCTGGGCCTCGCCGCCGGAGAGCGTGCCCGAGGAGCGGTCGAGCGACAGGTATCCGAGGCCGACCTCGACGAACGAGTCGAGGATCTGCCGCAGCCCGGCGAGCAGCGGTGCGACGGATGGCTCGTCGAGCCCGCGCACCCACTCCGCGAGGTCGCTGATCTGCATGGCGCACGCATCGGCGATGCTGATGCCGGCGACCTTCGACGCGCGGGCGGGCGCATTCAGTCGCGTCCCGTCGCACTCCGGGCAGGCCGCGAAGGTCACGGCGCGCTCGACGAAGGCGCGGATGTGCGGCTGCATGGCGTCGACATCCTTCGACAGCATCGACTTCTGGATCTTCGGAACCAGGCCCTCGTAGGTGAGGTTGATGCCGTTGACCTTGACCTTGCGGGGCTCGGCGTAGAGGAACTCGTGCCGCTGGGCGTCGGTGAAGTCGGCGATGGGGATGTCGGCCGGCACGACCGCGCCGATGATCTTCGTGCTCCACCCGTCGGCGGTGTAGCCCGGGATGGTGATCGCTCCGCCCGCGAGCGACTTCGTCTCGTCGAAGAGCTCGGCGAGATCGAGGTCGGACACGGTGCCCATACCCTCGCACCGCGGGCACATGCCGCCGAGCTGGGTGAACGTGCGCTCCAGCGTCTCGGTCGAACGGCCGCGCTCGATCGTGATGGCGCCGCTGCCGCTCACCGACGGGATGTTGAACGAGAAGGCCTGCGGCGAGCCGATGTGCGGCTGCCCGAGGCGGCTGAACAGGATCCGCAGCATCGCGTTGGCGTCGGTGGCGGTACCGACGGTCGAGCGCACGTTCGCCCCCATCCGCTCCTGATCGACGATGATCGCGGTCGTGAGCCCCTCGAGCAGGTCGACGTCGGGTCGCGCGAGCGACGGCATGAACCCCTGTACGAACGCGCTGTACGTCTCGTTGATGAGCCGCTGCGACTCGGCCGCGATCGTGCCGAACACGAGCGAGCTCTTGCCCGATCCGGACACGCCGGTGAACACCGTGAGCCGTCGTTTCGGCAGTTCGATCGAGACGTCCTTCAGGTTGTTCTCGCGGGCGCCTTGCACCCGGATGAGGTCGTGGCTGTCGGCCGTCGGCACCGCGGACACCGGTGCGCCCGCGGTCGCGGCCCTCGTCATCGGGCGGCCTGCTGGATGCGGATCATGTTGCCGGCCGGGTCGCGGAACGCGCAGTCGCGGAGCCCGTAGGGCTGGTCGACCGGCTCCTGCACCACCTCGGCGCCCGCCGCCTCGAGCTTCGCGAACGTGTCGTCGAGATCGGTCGAGGCGAGGTTCACGCCGAAGTAGCTGCCCTTCGCGATGATCTCGAGGAGGGCGTTGCGGTCGTCGTCGGACATGCCGGGGCCGACCCCGGGCGGGTGCAGCACGATCGCGGTGTCGGGCTGGTCGACCGGTCCGACCGTGATCCAGCGCATGCCCTCGTAGCCCACGTCGTTCCGGACCTCGAAGCCGAGCACGTCGCGGTAGAACGCGAGCGACGCCTCGGGGTCGAGGTGCGGAAGGAAGCTGGAGTGGATGGTGAGGCTCATGCCAGCAACGCTAGCCCCGGCCGCCGACCATCGCTTCTCGATTCCTGACCGGCTTGGTGACCTGCTTCGCCACGCACGGGAGCATCCCGAGCGTGGCTCCGGCGTATCGCTCGCGGTACACGCTGGGCGGCACGCCCACCAGCTCGGTGAACCGCGTGCTGAACGTTCCGAGCGACGAGCAGCCGACCTCGAAGCAGACCTCCGTGACGCTGAGGTCGCCTCGGCGCAGCAGCGCCATCGCGCGTTCGACGCGCCGCGTCATCAGGTAGGAGTAGGGCGATTCGCCGAAGGCGGTCTTGAACCGGCGGCTCAGGTGCCCCGCCGACATGTTCGCCCCGCGGGCGAGCGCCTCGACGTCGAGCGGCTGCGCGTACTCCCGGTCGATGCGGTCGCGGACCCGCCGCAGGACCGCGAGGTCGGCGAGGTGGTGCGCCGTCTCAGGACTGCTGCTCACGTGCGCGATGGTGCCACGTCGCCTCCGTGTTGTCCAGCGACGCCGGGGCAGGCCGAACGTCACCCGTCCGCGCGCAGACCCGGTGCGACAATGGCGCCATGGTGTCGGCGAAGGTGGCGTTCGTCCTCGGCGGCGGCGGCGTCTTGGGCGCTGTGCAGGTCGGGATGCTGCGGGCACTGCTCGAACGCGGCATCCGCCCCGACCTCGTCGTGGGCACGTCGATCGGCGCGATCAACGGGGCGATCATCGCCGCCGACGTCGACCGGAGCCTCGAACGCCTCGAGCACGCGTGGACCTCGTCGGACGCCCGCGTGCTGACGACGGGCATGGGTCTCCGGTTCGGGCGCGCCCACGTCATGTCGACCGGTCCGCTCGTGCGCCTGCTCGAGGCCGGACTCCCCGGGGCGCGCACGTTCGCCGATCTCGAGGTCGAGTTCCGGTGCGTCGCGGCGAGCATCGAACGCGCCGCCGAGCACTGGTTCACCGACGGCCCGATCATCCCCGCCGTGCTGGCGTCCGCGGCGCTGCCGGGCATCTTCCCGGCGGTGCGGATCGGCGACGAGCACTTCGTCGACGGCGGTATCGTCAACTCGATCCCGATCAGCGAGGCCGCCGCCGCGGGCGCGACCGAGATCCACGTGATGCAGGTGGGGCGCATCGAGTACCCGCTGTCCGCGCCGCGGAACCAGTTCGACAACGCCAGGGTCGCGTTCGAGATCTCCCGCCGCCACCGTTTCGCCCGCGACTCCGCGAACCTCCCCCCCGGCACGCGACTGCACGTGCTGCCCACGGGAACGGCGTCCGAGCGCGAGAACCGGATCACGCGCAATCTCTCCCCCGCGGCCGTGATGCGGCGAATGGAGAGCGCGCACCGGGCGGCGTCGGCCTACCTCGACCGGGAAGCCGCGACCGCCGGCCGACGCCACGACGGGTCGCGGGCCTGATGCGCGTCCCGCCATGGTGGGTGCGCCGGCTGGTCCTCGCGCCCCTCGTCGTGATCGCGGCGCTCGGGGTCACGGCGCTGCTGCCAGCCTGGCTGGTGATCGCCACCGCCGTGTCGATCTTCGTCGAGCCGCGACTGCGCACCCCGCGACTGCTCTGGATGCTGAACCTCTACCTGCTGTGGGACGCCGCCGCCCTGATCGCGCTGTTCGGACTCTGGGTCGCGTCCGGCTTCGGATGGCGCATCCACTCGCCTGCCTTCCAGCGCACGCACTACCGCCTGGTCGCGAGGATGCTCGAGTTCCTGTTCTGGAACGCCTACTGGGTGCTGCGGCTCGACATCGACGTGCGGGTCCCCGCCGACTTCCACGACGACGACACACCCCGCGTCATCGCGAGCCGGCACGCCGGCCCGGGCGACTCGTTCATCCTGATCCACGCGGTGCTCAACTGGTTCGACCGCGCGCCCCGGATCGTCATGAAGGACACGCTGCAGTGGGACCCTGCGGTCGACGTCGTGCTGAACCGGCTGCCCAACCGGTTCATCGCACCGCCGCCCTTCTCCGGCATGGCGCGGCCGTCCGACCACCGCCTGCAGGAGCGCATCCGCGACCTCGCGCGCGACATGGGGCCGCGCGACGCGCTGGTGATCTTCCCTGAGGGCGGCAACTTCACCGAGCGAAGGCGCACGCGCGCGATCGAACGGCTCCGAGCCGCGGGCCTGAACGCCGCAGCCGACCGAGCGGCGCGACTGCAGAACGTCATGGCACCCCGGCCGGGCGGCTTCTTCGCAGCCATGGACGCCGCGCCCGATGCCGACGTCTTCTTCGTGGCGCACACCGGCCTCGACCGCATCCGCACGATCTCCGACGTCTGGCGCGAGCTGCCCACCGACAAGACGATCGTCATGCGGTTCTGGAACGTGCCGCGCGCGGAGATCCCTGCCGACCTCGACGAACGCAACGACTGGCTCATGCGCGAATGGGAGCGGATCGACGACTGGATCGAGCGGCACCGCCCCGAGGCCGAGACGGAGGCGCCGCCCGCCGCACGCCTGCGCCGCGGGCGCCCGGCCGGGACCGCGCGATGACGGTCGCCCGCCAGTGGAGAACGAGTCGTCAGGTGACCGTGAGCAGGCCGTTGTCCTGCACGGCGGCGAGCGAGAGCACCCGGTAGCCCTCCTCATCGAAGAACACCGTGATCCGGTCGGACTCGATGCTCATGACGCGCCCGTCGCCCCACTCGCGGTGACGGACGGCCTGGTCCAGGCGGTACTCCCCGCCGACGGCAGCCGCCTCGTCGGACTCGAAGGCCGATCCGCTGTCGCACGTGTCGCAGTTGCCGCACGGCGCGGGGAGGTCGTCGCCGAAGTACTCGAGGAGCGAGGCGCGACGGCATCTCGTCGTCTCCGCGTACGCCCGGATCATCGCGAGCCGTGACTCGTCGATCCGCTTGCGGCGGTCGACGACCTCGTCGACGAGCGCGAGCGCGGTGTCGGGGTCGATCTGGCCGTGCGCCACGACGCCGTCGTCGACGGCGGACGCGGCATCCGCTTCGACGAGGATGTTGAGGATCGCGGTGGCAGCGCGGGCGGGCAGGGCGAGTTCGGCCGCGAGCGTCCGGCCAGTCTGCGGTTCGTCCGTCGCGGAGAGGGCCGCCGCGACCGCCCGGACCCGCTCCTCGCGCGGCCGAGCGGCGGCGAAGAACACGCGGAGGCCGAGGTCCTCGGCGCGGTAGTGCAGGGTCGCCGAGGACGGCTGCCCGTCGCGGCCGCCACGCCCGACCTCCTGGTAGTAGGCGTCGAGCGACTCGGTGATGTCGCCGTGCACGACGAAGCGGACGTTCGGCTTGTCGACGCCCATCCCGAACGCGCTCGTCGCGACGACGACGTCGAGCTCATCGCGGAGGAACGCCTCGTGCACCTCGCGACGGTCCCGTGCGCGCAGGCCACCGTGGTACGCGGCCGCGCGGAGCCCCTCCTCGCCGAACCGTTCGGCGAACCGCTCGGTGTCCTTCCGCGTCGCGACGTAGACGAGCCCCGGCTTCTCGGCGGCGAGCGCCGTCTCGACGACGGCGCGTTCCTTCGCGGCCTCGTCCTCGTGGCGCACGACGGCGAGGTGGATGTTGGGCCGGTCGAAGCCGCCGACGAGCACCCGCGGGTCGCGCAGGCCCAGGCGCTCGATGATCTCCTCGCGCACCGGCGCCGACCCGGTCGCGGTGAGTGCGACGACCCGGGGCCGGCCGACCGCCTCGATCGCCGCCCCGAGTCGCAGGTAGTCGGGCCGGAAGTCGTGCCCCCAGGACGACACGCAGTGCGCCTCGTCGACCACGAACAGCGACACGCCGAGGCCCGCGAGCTCCTCGATGACCTCGGGCTTCGCGAGCTGCTCCGGCGCGAGGAAGACGAACTCCGCCTCGCCGGAGGCCACGGCCTCCCACGAGCGCTCGTTCGCACCGTCGCTGTGCGCCGAGTTGACGGCGACCGCGGTCCCCTCTCCGGACGCGCGCTCGAGGTGGCGCACCTGGTCGGCCTGCAGGGCGATCAGCGGCGAGACGACGACCGTCGGCCCGTCGAGCAGGTGCGCGGCGATCTGGTACACGGCCGACTTGCCGTAGCCGGTGGGCATCACGACGAGCACGTCGCGCCCGTCGGCCACGGCCTCGATCGCCTCGGCCTGGCCGGGCTTGAGCTCGGCCCATCCGAATCGCCGCAGGGCGATCTCGTGCATCCTGTCCGTCGGTTCCGCCACGCCACTCCCCTGTCCCGGTCGGTCTCCCAGTGTGGCGCAGGCGAGACGCCGTCGGGGGCCATTCCACTGACGAGCGGATGGCACGACACGCCGACCGCGGGACGAAAGGCTCCCCCGACTGCGCCCTTGCTGGGAATAGCCTGATCGCGAGCACGCCAGTCCGGGCGCGCCGGAAGGAGTTCGGTATGTCGTCCCCGCAGTCCAGCAGTGCCTTCGCCGCATTCTCGTTCGATTCCGCCGAACTGACGAAGTCGGCGGTCAACACCATCCGCGTCGCCCTGGGCGTCACGGGCGTCCTCGCCCTGATCGCCGGCATCTTCATCACGTTCTGGCCGAAGAACTCGGCCATCGTGCTCACCGTGATGCTCGGCATCTACTTCCTGATCGCCGGCCTCGCCTACGTGGGCCTCGGCCTCTTCTCGAGGGGCATCTCCGGGGGCGCGAGGGCGCTGGACATCATCCTCGGCGTGTTGTTCGTCATCGGCGGCATCCTGATGCTCGTGAACCCGAGCGAGAGTGCCGTCGTGATCGGCATCTTCCTGGGCGTGATCATCGGCATCCTGTGGATCGTCGAGGGCGCGGTCGCGCTCGCGCAGGCCGGCAGCTCGTCGTCGAGGGGCTGGAGCATCTTCTTCGGCCTGCTCAGCATCATCGCGGGCATCGTGGTGCTCTTCTCGCCGTTCTGGGGCGCCGCGATCCTGTTCTGGGTCACCGGCATCGCGCTCATCGTGCTCGGCATCGTCCAGATCGTGCGCGCGTTCACGTTCGGCCGCGGACTGCAGCTCTCGAGCTGACGCCGACGCCGCGCGCGGCGCAAGGCGACGGGGCCGGTCGGAACGCCCGACCGGCCCCGCTCGTATGCTCGGCCTACTGTTCGGGCGCGAACCCCGAGACGTCGCCCACGTACCGCGTGTGGTCGGCGGGAACCGGCTCGACGGCGGCCGAGGCGACCTCGGCGGCGAACTCGGCGACGTTGTACAGCTTGCCCGCGTCCTCCTTGCGGGCGGCGATCGCGCCGGGATTCGCGCGCTCGAGGAGCGTCGCGGTGATCGTTCCCTCGATCATGTCCCCCGACACCACGACGAACTCGACGCCCGCGGCCTCGAACTCGGGCAGCTTCGCGCGGAGCGCATCTTCGCCGGCGCGCTTGGAGAGGGCGACGGGCTCGTACTCGGGCATGGTCGGCGTGGTGCGGATGAAGTGCGCCTGGTGGCTCGTGACGAACACGATGCGGGCGCCCTCGGCGAGGTGCGGCAGCGCGTTGTCTACGACGTTGACCTGCGCGTCGCGGTTGAGGCGCATGGCGTAGTCCTCGCCCATCCCGGTCTCCATGCCGCCGGAGGCGTTGAGCACGAGCACGTCGATGGGGCCGAACTCGGCGACGGCCCGCTCGAACATGGCCTGCACCGAGGCGGCGTCCGTCAGGTCGGCGCCGACCGCCAGCGCGCGGCCGCCCGCCGCCGTGATCTCGCCCACGATCTTCTCGGCCCGCGGCGCCTTGCTGCGGTAGTTGATCACCACGGCGGCGCCGGCCTCGGCGAGGTACCGTGCGGTGTCGGCGCCGATGCCGCGGGACGAACCCGTGACGAGGGCGACGCGACCGTCGAGCGATCCGGGGGCGAGCGGGTTGGTCACGGTGGGCTCCTCAATGCTGCGGATGTCTGCGCGCACGCGGGCGCGCCGCACCGAGACTACCAACTCCCCCACGCGCGGCCCTCGCGCTGCTAGGTTCGTGACGGGTCCTGAAGGAGACGAAGTGGATGTGCTGACGCAGTACGCCTGGATCGCCTGGCTGGTGCTGATCCTCGTGTTCGCGACGATCGAGGTGTTCACGCTCGAGATGACCTTCCTGATGCTCGCGCTCGGCAGCGTGGCCGGCCTGCTCTCGGGCCTGACGGGCATCCCGTGGTGGGCGCAGTTCATCGTCGCGGCGGTCGTCGCGATCGCGCTCATCCTGACGTTGCGTCCATCCCTGCTCCGGATGCTGCGGCGCGGCGCCGATCCGGCGCGCAGCAACATCGACGCGCTGATCGGCGCCGACGGCTCGGTGGTCCGCACGGTGACGGCGGCCGGCGGCCAGGTGAAGCTGCAGAACGGCGATGTGTGGACGGCCCGGCTGTCGCCCATCACCGATCAGGCGGATGTCGCCGTGGGCGAGCACGTGCTCGTGACCGGCATCGACGGGGCGACGGCGGTCGTCGTCCCGGTGGAGAGGAGCGCAGAGGCGTGAACGACCTCGGACCCATCATCACCGTGATCGTCGTCCTCGCGATCGCGATCTTCGCGATCGTGGTGATCGCGAAGTCCATCCGCATCATCCCGCAGGCCTACGCGGGCGTCGTCGAGCGGCTGGGCCGGTACCACAAGACGCTGACGCCCGGCCTCAACATCCTCATCCCGTTCATCGACCGGCTCCTGCCGCTCGTCGACATGCGCGAGCAGGTCGTGTCGTTCCCACCGCAGCCCGTGATCACGGAGGCCCACCTCGTCGTGTGGTTCG
>DASTQT010000008.1:0-13698 GCA_035761605.1 Agromyces sp.
ACGCGGTCGAGCAGCCCGTCGAAGTCGTACCATCCGGCGCGGAACTCGGCGCTCGCGGAGTAGAGCGTGAGGCCGAGCTTGTAGGGATCGGCGTCCGTCGCGGGCGGCGGGGAAGTGACATCCGACACCAGCGTCGGCGCCGGGGCGTCGCGGTCGGTCACCGTCAGGGTGAGCGCCTGCCGCACGATGTTCGGCACGTACATGCCGGGTCCGCCGTCCTGGCCCGGCGCGATCTGCATGTAGGGCAGGCGCAGCTCGCCGACGACCTCGACCTCGTGCGTCTCGCCGAGCGCGGCCGGCTGCTCGCGCGTCGCAATGAGCAGCGGATGCGCCTGCAGGTACCAGAGCGTCTCGCTCTGCTGCGGCAGCTCGTCGAGCGTGTACCGCACGCCGTCGAGCTCGAACGCGAGGTCCGCGGCCGGCACCTCCTCGCCGTCGACCGTGAGGCGCAGCGTCGACACCGACGACAGCCACAGGCTGCGGTACCACGGCAGCGTGAGCGAGAGCGCGAGGCCCTCGGGGTGGGTGCGCAGGCTGTCGGCCTGGATGAGTCCGTTCGGCATGGGTCCTGTCCTGTCCTGTCTGGTGCGAAGCGGATGCCGGGGCTCAGAGCCCCGCGGCGATCCGGCGGATGAGGGAGTGCTGTCGGCGCACCTGTTCGATGGAGCGCCACGGCTCGCGCTCCCCCTCGTACTCGCTCGAGAGGTAGCCGGTGTACCCGGCCTCCTTCAGTGCGCGCAGCACGGGCTCCCACGGGATCTGCTGGTCCTCGAGGTGCTCGTCGATGTCGTGGAACTTCGCCTGGATGAACACGACGTACTTCGCGATGTCGGCGATGTCGGCGGGGTCGACGCCGATGCCGTCGAGGAACGCCGGGCGCTGACCGGGCAGCTCGCCGGGCCGCAGCGGGATCGGGCGGTCCTGGAAGATGCCCGTGTCGAGGAGCAGCCCGAAGTGCTTCGTGCCGGTGCGCTCGATGAGGTCGATGTAGTCGTCGACGACCGGGTGCTTGATCGGCGTCGGCGAGTGGATCTCGGGGCAGATCACGACGTCGAGCTCGGCGGCGAGGTCGAGCGAGCGCTCGACCGACTCGGTCCAGATCGGGTCGGGCACGAGGTCGCTCGACACGACGCCGATCTTCGGGCGCACGAAGCGGAAGCCGAGCCGCTTCGCGAGCCGCAGGTCGCGCTGCAGCATGCCCGCGCCCTCCTCGGCGGTGAGCCGCCGGGCGTTCGGCCCGCTCGAGTGCAAGCGGGTGTCGATCCACGACCCGTAGTTGGTCGGTTCCAGGCCGTACCGGTCGAGCAGTCCGAACCAGCGGTCGATCCATTCCGTGGTGGGCTCGGGGTAGCCGGCGATGTGCCCCTCGCCGAGGATCTCGACGCCCGTGGCGCCGACGTCGGCGACGTGGGCGAGCGCGGTCTCGAGGTCGAGCACCGTGCCGTAGTCGGTCATGTAGCTGTAGAGCGAGACGCCGTACTTGAACGGCCCGCCGTCGGCATCGGGCGACAGCGTGATGTGCCGCGTCACGCGGTAGGTGCTGGGCTGGTGCTCCTCGGGGATGTACGACATCCGCAGCCGGAGCTCGATCGACACCTCGTGCGTGCCGGCCGGCAGGCCGCCGTCGAACGGCACGGTGACGACGGCGGCCTCCTCGAGCGGCCAGCGCACGCCGTCGGCGTCCCAGAGCTCGGCGAGCGAGTAGGTGCGCCCGCCGAACGTCCAGCGCGGCACCTCCGGGCCGACGTCGACGAGGTCGCCGACGCGCACGGCGACGCCGTCGATGAGCGACGCCGCCATGCCCCGGTACGAGGGCATGCGCACCCTGAACTGGAAGCCGGTCACGCGGTCGCCCTCGCGGACGTTGCGGAAGCCCGAGGACTGGATGAGGTCTCGTTCGAGCAGCATCGTCGCTCGCTCTCCTTCGTTCGGTCGTTCGATCAGGCGGTGACGGATGCCGCGGCGCGGGCCGAGAGCTCCTCGACGGCCTTGCGCGCCCCGCGCACGGCGATCGCCACGCTCATGAGGGTCGGATTCATCGCCGTCGCGGTCGGGATCAGGGCGTTGCCGCCGACCACGAGGCCGTCGATGCCCCACACCCTCGACCAGGGATCGGCGACCGAGGTGCCGTCGTCGGCGGCGCCCATGCGCATCGTGCCCTGGTAGTGCAGGCTCGACCCGTTCGGCATGAGGCGGGGCTCGGCGACGAACGTGCCGAGCGCCTCGCCGGCGCGGCGCAACCGCTCGGTCGCGGCCTCGATCTCCGCGAGCTCGCGCTCGGTGAGCTCGTACCGGATCGTCATGTTCGGGAAGCCCCGGTAGTCGGCGTCGCTGTCGTCGAACGTCACCGCGTCCTCGTACCGCGGGAACTTGCGCATGCCGTAGCCCATGTTCACGTAGCCCCAGCGGTTCTTCGCGAGCGGGTGCTCGGGATCCATCGGGAACGGCGTGGTCTCGGAGTACATGACCTGCAGCGAGTACGGGTGGTCGGGCTCGGAGAACGGGATGCGGTTGACCGCGGCGACGGGGTCGGCGGCGTTGTTCGCGCGGCGGGCGAGCTCGGAGTCGAGCTGCTCCTCGGTGGCGAACCGGCCCATCCGGTCGGCGTCGAGCGCGACGGTGGAGATCACGACGGGGTGCTCGGTCAGGTAGTGCCCGAGCGCGGCCGGCCGGATGCCCGAGGCCCAGAGCAGCTGGGGCGAGCGGAAGGCGTCGGCGGCGACGACCACGAGGTCGGCGGGCACGAACGAGGTCTGCTTCGTGCGCAGGTCCTCCACGGTGACGCCCGTGACGCGGTCACCGTCGCGCTCGACACGACGCACGAGGGTGAGGTCGCGCAGCTCGAACCGCTCGGCGAGCGGGTCGCCCGATTCGATGAGCGGGCCGAGCACGACGTCTGCGCCGGCCCAGCGCATCGTCCCGTCGGGCTGGGGGTCGCCGGCGACGGGCAGGGTGCTCGGGCCGTAGCCCTCGGGCAGCTCGCTGCCGAACTCCTCCGAGAGGAGCGAGCGGATGGCGCGGCCCACGCCCGAGTCGGCGAAGGCCGCGCTCTGCGCGTGCAGCAGCCCTTCGGCGGTGGTGATGAGCTCGTTCCACTCGTCGTCGGCGATGAAGTCGACCTTCTCGCTGAACGCGGGGCGCGGGATGGCGCAGGTCCAGTGCGCGCCCTGCCCGCCGACGTTCGTCGCGCCGGCCGCGGCGGGGAAGGTCGGGGCGTGGGCCGAGCCGTCGCCGCCGAAGTCGAAGAGATGCGTGCCCTGGCGCGCAGTGAACATGCCCTCGACGACGGTGGCGGCGGGGATGCCCAGCGATTCGCGGTGCGCTCCCGCCTGCGGTCCCTGCGACATCTCGCGGGCGCGGGCCTTCTCGTCGGGATCGGCGATGTTGCGGACGCTCTCGCCGGGGCGATCGGTGAGCTGCGGGCCGGCCTCGAACATGATCACGCGCGCGTCGGGGAGCCCCTCGAGGAGCAGACGGGCGTAGGCGGAGCCGATCGGCCCGCTGCCGACGACGGCGATGGTGGGGTGGTGCGACATGTGCGTCTCCTCTTCGAGTCTCACGCGGTGGCGGGTTCGGTTGCGGGTTCGGTTGCGGGGGCCGGCTCGTCGGAGAGCCGGCCGGGCGGGAGCAGGATGGCGGCCACGATGCCGATCGCGTACGTGATCGCCAGCGCGGCGAAGACGGGGACGAAGACGTCGCCGTAGATCTGGGCGACCTCGGCCTGCACGGCCGGGGCCGAGCCGTGCACGGCGTCGGGCGTCAGCGACGAGGCGTCGAGCGATGCCGGCAGCCGCGAGGCGACCCCGGCGCCGATGACGCCGCCGATCACTGCGGTGCCGAGCGTGGACCCCATCTGCCGCACGAGGTTCGTGGTGGCGGTGATCGTGCCGGTCTCGTGCCGGGGCACGGCGCCCTGGACGACGGCGATGATCAGGCTCATGAACGATCCGGTGCCGATGCCGACGGCGAACATCACGACCATCGGCACCCAGAGCGGCGTGCCGACGGGCAGCAGCGCCATCACGAGCAGGCCGGCGGCGGCGAGGCTCGTGCCGAAGATCGTGTATCCGCGGTAGCGGCCGGTGCGGCTGGCGAGCCATCCGGTGCCGAGGTTCGAGACGAGCATGCCGAACACCGTCGCGATGGGGACGAAGCCCGACACGGTGGCGCTCGTGCGGTACGCCATCTGGAAGTAGGTGGGCAGGTAGGCCGTGACCGAGAACAGGCCGATGCCGATGATCGCCGACAGCGCGACGCCGGCGGCCACCGTGCGATCGGCGAAGAAGCCGAGCGGCACGATCGGCTCGGGTGCGCGCGCCTCGATCAGGAGGAACGCGGCGAGGGCGATGGCCCCGAACGCGAAGGCCGCGATCGCGGCGAGTGCCGACGCGGGGTCGCCGACCCAGGTCACCCCGAGCACGAGTGCGACGAGCGCGATCGTGAAGGTGACGGCACCGGCGATGTCGAATCGGCGGGGAGCGGTCTCGACGTGCGGGATCGCGAATACGGCGAGCCCGAGTGCGACCAGCCCGAACGGCAGGTTGATCCAGAACACCCACGACCAGCCCAGGTAGTCGGTGATGAGTCCGCCGAGCACGGGCCCGACGAGGATGGCGATGGGGAACGCCGCACCGATGATGCTCATGTACCGCGGCCGCTGGCGCGGCGTCGTGACGTGCGCCACGATCGTCTGCGACATCAGCTGGATGCCGGCGGAGCTCATGCCCTGGGCGATCCGAGCGATGACGAGCTGGGTCATGTCCTGCGCGAACCCGCAGGCGAGGGATGCCACGAGGAACACGACCACGGACGTGAGGAACACCAATCGCGGCCCGACGAGGTCGCCGAGCTTGCCGAGCACCGGCAACAGCACCGTGCTGGCGAGGGTGTAGCCGACGACGACCCAGCTCATGTGCTCGAGGGCGCCGAGCTCGCCGGCGACGGTGGCGAGCGAGGTCGCGACGATGGTGTGGTCGAGCGCGCCGAGGAACGCGACGGTCAGGAGGGAGGCGACGAGGAGGCGGAGCCGGAGAGGTGAGAGCGACATTCGTGGATGCCCGAACGATCGAGCCGTCGACGCGACCGGATGTGCCCTCGCTCGCGACCTCGCGGCGAGGATCGGATCCTGGGGATCCCGACGTCATGTCGATTCTAGGCGATCTTTAGTTGGAAATCAACTAAAGATCGCGGAAGCAACCCTCGCGTCGTGGCGCAGGTCCGCCAGGTCGTGGGGCGACTCGCCTGCCGCGAGCACGTCGATGGCCCGCCGCAGCGCGGCTCGAGGCCCCGATTCGTGCAGGGCCGGTGCGACCATCCGCCCGCCGGTGGTGCTCGTCGAGACCCCGCGTCGCCCGAGCGGGTCGTCGATCTCGAGTTCGGTCGTCACCTCGCCCAGCGCACGGACCCGCAGGACCGAGCCGCCCGCCGCAGTGGGAGTGGCGAGCAGCGAAGCGATGGGAGCCCCCGTCCCAGCCGGGCGAAGCAGCACGGCGCCGCCGGCGGCGACGACCTCCGGCGGCCCACCGCTGAGCACGCGGATCCACCCGACGGCGTCACGGACGAGCGAGGGGAGGTCGGCGGCATACGCACGACACTCGGCGACGATCACGCGAGGCATCGCGCCGTCTCGTGCGTCGACGACCCGGGCGACGAGGTCATGCCGCAGCCGCGACCGATGGACGAGCACGGGCGCGTCCGACTCCGCCGCGAGGGGATCGACCCCGACGGGCGGGACGCGGTCGGGCTCGGCCACCAGCACCGCACGGGCGCCGTCGGCGACGGCCTCCGCCGCGGCATCCCACCACGCCCCGGCACCGTCGACGACGACGATCGCGCCGGCTCGCCCGGTCGCCGCCTGCGCGCGCATCGGCAGTCCTGCGACGGCCACCCGGTACTCGGGCAGGGATGCCACGACGGGGATGCGTGCGCTCATGCGCCGGCTCCGGCCCGCACGGACGACGCGGCCGCGTCGGCGAGCCCGACGGCGAACAGCGCATCGTCGAGGACGTCGTGGTACTCCATGGTCGCCGAGCCCTCGAGCAGCTCGGCGAGCGCGCGCCACTCGCGCAGGTACCCGTCCTCCGCGTCGCGCCGGTACACGGTCGTCGTCAGGTCGCCCCCGCGGACGCGCACTTCGGCGCTGCCGGTGTGCACGAACGCAGGCGGGAACTCGACGTCGAGGCGGTCGGTCGAGGTGTCGATCGTGATCCGCCAGATCGGGTCGGGACCGTCGGGCAGCATGACGGCCGTCAGCAGCACCGGGATCCCGCTCGCGCGGAAGCCGATCGAGTACCCGATCGGCGGGACGGGCACCGCGAAGTCGACCCCATCGAGCCGGGGCGCGAGGTCCCGCACGGCGGGGAGGTCGTGCACCGCGAGCCCCAGCACGAGCTGGCGCACCACGTCGGCGGCGACCTCGGGGTCGGCGAGGTCGGGCCGGCCCCGTGCCGGCGCGCCGGCGGGCTCGAGCTCGGTCACCGCGGCGTGGAACCGCCCGTTCGGCGGCAGCGCGACCGTCGCGGAGATCGCGCGGATCTCCGCCCGGAGCGACACCAGGTGGCGCTTGGCCCGGCTCCACGCGGGGTCGTAGAAGTGGTTCGTCGCGACGACGATCGGCACCCCCGCCTCCCGGCACGCCTCGACGATCGTGCGCGCGTCGTCGGCGGTCGTCGCGAGCGGCTTCTCGCAGAGGATGCCGCGCACGCCCGCCGTGATGCTCTCGCGAACGTGCCGCGCGTGCTCCGCGGGCGGACTGCAGATGGCGACGACCTCGACCGCGGGATCCGCGAGCAGGGCGGACGTGCCGCTCGACGCCGGAACTCCACTGCGCGCGGCGAGCTCGACGGCCCGGCCGGAACCGGCGTCGGCGACGTGCGCGACCCGGAACCGGTCGGCCACCCGGTCGAGCGTGGGCAGGTGCAGCGCCGAGACTCCCGGTCCCGCGCCGATCACGCCGACTCCCCACACCATCGCGACCTCGCTCACGTCCGCACTACGAACTTCCGCCTTGACTATACAAAAGTTTGCGTGACTTCTGTCCAACTGATCGTGAAATCGGTAGTTCTCGAAGGTGGTTGTGTCAGAATCTGTGCATGACACGCGAGTCCACTCTCCGCTTCGGAGCCCAGACCGATGAGGTCACGAGCCTCCTCCGCATCGTCAACCTGGTGCGCACCGGCGAGGCGATGACGAGGCCCGAGATCGGCCGCGTGACCGGGCTGGGCCGCGGCGTGGTGACGCAGCGGGTCGACCAGGCCATCGAGATGGGCTTCCTCGCCGACGGTGAGTACGGACCGTCCTCGGGCGGGCGCGCGCCGCGCACGCTGCGGTTCCGCTCGGAGCAGGGACGGATCATCGTGGCCGCGTTCGGCGCGCTGCACATCCGCGTCGGCATCGCCTCGCTCGACGGCGACATCATCGACGACCGCCACACCGAGTGGGACATCGCGCGCGGACCCGCCGAGACCATCGACCGCGCCCTCGCGATGCTCGACGAGATCCTGGCCGGACACGACGACGTGCCGGTGTGGGGCGTCGCCGTGGGCATCCCCGGACCGGTGGACTTCGACAGCGGCCGTCCCGTCGCTCCCCCGATCATGCCCGGCTGGAACGGGTTCGACATGCGCCGACGCTTCGAGGAGCGCTTCGATGCACCCGTCTGGGTCGACAACGACGTCAACCTGCTCGCCTTCAGCGAGCGCTCGCGCCGACCCGACGAACGGCTCGACCTCATCTTCTTCAAGGTCGGCACGGGCATCGGCGCCGGCCTGCTGTCGCAGGGCCGGATCCACCGCGGCGCCAACGGCGCGGCCGGCGACGTCGGCCATGTGCGCGTGCGCGACTCGGAATCACCGTGCCGCTGCGGCAAGGTGGGCTGCCTCGAGGCGGAGGCCGGCGGATGGGCGCTCGTGCGCGACGCGGATCGCGCCGTCGAGGACGGCGCGACCGGTGCGCTGGCGAAGCTCGTCGCCGACGGCACGCCGCTCACCCCGCAGCTCATCGCGATGTCGGCGATGAACGGCGACGCCCTCGCGATCTCGCTCATCCAGCGGTCCGCGCGACTGGTCGGCGAGTCGATCGCGGCACTCGTCAATATGTTCAACCCGGCCGTCATCGTCGTCGGCGGAGCCGTGTCGTCGGCGGGCGAGGTGTTCCTCGCCGAGGTCCGGCAGCGCGTCTACGAGCTGTCGCTGCCGCTCGCCACCCGCGACCTCGCCATCGTCCGCTCGCTCGGCGACGAGAGGGAACCCTTGCGCGGCGGCGCCGAGATGGTGCGCGAGCAGCTGTTCGAGGCGACGTTCCCGCGGTGGTTCGCCGAGGGGCGGCCGCTGATCCGCGACGTCATGCCGGCGGCATCCTGACGCTCACTTCTTCCGTTTTCTGACATAAGGGCGTATCTTTCAGTCTCAACGAGACACGAAGGAGTGCCATGCCCGAGCAGACCATCCGGACGCTCATCGTCACCGGGATGACGGATGTCCACCACGACTGGCGCGCGACGACCCCCGCCCTGAAGGCTCTGCTCGAGGGCACCGGCCGGTTCGAGGTGCGGGTCACCGAGGAGTTCCGCGGCGCCACCGCGCAGACGCTCGAGCCGTACGACCTCGTCGTCCTGAACTACTACGGCCGTCGCGACCCGTGGCGCGACGTCCCCGAGGAGCGCTTCGGCGAGGAGGCCGAGCAGGCCCTGTTCGACTTCGTCGCGAGCGGCAAGGGCCTCATCGCCTACCACCCGACCCTGGCCGGCGGCGTCGGCTGGGACCCCGAGTACGAGCGACTGCTCGGGGGCGTCATGCGCGAGGACACCTCGCGCCGCGCACCGAACAACGACTTCATGATCCACACCGCCGAGGAGCACCCCATCACCGCCGGCTGGCCCGCGGAGTTCCCCCATTACGGCGACGACCTCTACGTCGGCCTCAAGTGGCCCGAAGGCGTGAGGAAGACCATCCTGCTGACCGCCTGGGACAACCCGCTGCGATACACCCAGGTGCCCTCGCAGTGGCGGGCCCTGCCCGGCATGGGCGAGGAGCACCCGGTCGCGTGGACCGTCGAGTACGGCGACGGCCGTTCGGTCTCGATCGGCATCGGGCACGATGTCGCCGCGATCGGCCACCCGGCGTTCCGGGCACTGTTCCCGCGAAGCGCCGAATGGGCGGCCACCGGGCAGGTCACGATCCCGACTCCCGACGACCTCGGCGAGGCTGTGGAGGGCGGCGACTGGTGGCCGACGACGCTCGAGCCGATGGTGCGGCAGATGTTCGACGAGTGGGTCGCGGCGGGCGAACCCGCCACCCAGAAGTGAGGAGCGGCCGCCCATGAGCCTGCCCATCCTGCTCGACGACGCGCTCGAGCGCACTCCCGATGGATTCGCGCTGCGCCTCAGCCTGCCCTGGATCCGTTCCCTCCCGTTCGCGAGCCTGTCGGAGCTCGAGGTGTCGATCGACGACACCCCGGTGACGGACCTCCGGACCCGGCCCGACGGCGAGTGGTGGTTCGTGCAGGACCGGCTCGTGGTGGACGGAGCCCTGCCCCTCGGCACCGGGCCGCACCAGGTGACCGTGTCGTTCCGGCTCGCCATCCCCTACCTGCAGGCCGGCCCCGACGGTCCGCTCACGCTGCCCTTCCACGCCGAGCGCACGCTCGCACCCGACGCGGATTCCAGACCCTCTGCAGGTCGAGGAGCGCGAAGCGCGTCTCGAGACCTCCCCACGGGATGGACGCTCGCCGCGAGCGCGTTCAACTGGACGCCGGAGGTCGTGCGCGCCGAGCGGCCCGCCGCCGACATCGCGGTCGGGATCGTGCGTGAGGGGGTGGCATCCGTCATCGAGCTCGAGCCCGGCCAGACCTGGCGCTCGTTCCCCGAGCCGGATGGCGCGGAGGTCGACGCCCTTCGCGCCGACCTCGTAGCGGCCGGCGGTACGGTCAGCATCGTCGGCGCGAGCCTCGACGATTGGACGCCGTCGGGTCGGCGACGCGACGACGACGAGCGGCTGGCGTTCCTCCTGCCGCAGTTGCGCGCGGCGCACCGCGTCGGCGCGACCGGCGTCCGGCTGCCGATCGCACAGGCCGGCCCGGCGCTGCTCGAACGGGTCCTGCCGACGCTCCACGAGCTCGACCTCGTGCTCTACGAGGAGGCGCAGGGCCGTCAGACGCCGACCGACCCCGCGACCGCGCGCGCGCTCGACGCGATCACCGCCCTCGACGACCCGCACGTGCGCGTGCTCATCGACATCAGCATGCTCATGCCCGCGTTGCCGGTGACGTACCTCGAGGCGCTCCGAACGGCGGGCCTCGGCGGCTCGCTCGTGGATCGCCTGGCCGCCGGATGGCGCGATCCCGCGACCGTCGACGTGCTCATGTCGACGCTCCGCGCCGGCGAGGTGCCGCCGCCCGCGCACGCGCTGTTCATGGACATGCTCGTGCGCTTCGGTCGCTCCGATGCGGCGGTGCTGCGCGACATCCTGCCGCTCATCGGAGGGTTCCACCTGAAGTTCTGGGACCTCGACGACGCCGACGGACGTGTCTCGCAGCCGATCCGCGACCTCGGGACCGTGCTCGCCGGGTCGGACTTCGCGGGCACGCTGTGCAGCGAGTGGGGCGGGCACGAATGGCTCGACGCGGATGCCGCGGACATGACGCGCCGCCACCTCGCCCTGGCGGCCGAGTCGCTCGCGGCGGGCGCGGCGACCCGCGCGGTCGACGCGGCACCCGCCTGAGACGGATCCCGGTCTGACACGCACCCGCGTCATCGTGGACACCGACCTCGCAGGCTCGTCGCCGACGAGCTGGTCCGCCGCCTCGAGCCGATAGCGACACACCAACCTCGCCTCGGACTCGGGAGAAAGGTATCCGGCGGATACCTTTCCCCCGCTCTCGCGAAAGCGAAAGCGTCTCGCTGAAGTCCTCACCGTCAACGCGCAATGCAGGCGGGTCCGCTAGGGCATCACGGCCCGCGATGCCCTAGCGCTCGGGATAGACCGCGTTGATAGACTGAGGGTCCGCCCTCACCCCGAAGGAACACAACGACGTGTCCGATCAGGCTCCACTCTCCCGGCTCGACCTCAACCTGCTCGTGTCGCTCGATGCGCTGCTCACCGAGCGCAGCGTCACGCGCGCCGCCGAGCGCCTGCACCTCAGCCAGCCGGCGCTCAGCGCGTCGCTCGCGCGGCTGCGCACGCACTTCAACGACCCGATCCTCGCGCGTACCGGGAACACGTACGAGCTGACGCCGCTGGCGTCCCGCCTGACCGAGCACACCGCCGCGGCGCTCGACGCGGCCCGGCGCGTGTTCGAGAGCTCGGCCGATTGGGACCCGAGCCAGTCGACGCGCGAGTTCGCGATCTACGGCTCCGACTACAGCGTCGCCACCACCGGTCGACGAGTCGCGGCCCTGGCCGCCGAGCGGGCACCCGGCGTGCGGTTCCGCTTCATGATGCACAACCCGCAGATCGTCGAGGACGCCGTGAACCGCCTCCGCAGTGCCGACGCCCTGCTCATGCCGCACGGGTTCCTCACCGACCTGCCGTTCACCGACCTGTGGACGGATCGCTGGGTGGTCCTCGCCTCCGAACACAACGCCGCCATCGCCGACGAGGTCACGCTCGAGAACGTCGCGCAGCTCCCGTGGGTGTTCACGTACCAGTCCCGCTCGGCGTTCACGTCGGCGACCCGGCAGATCCAGCAGCTCGGCATCGAGCCGCGCGTCGAGGCCGTCGTCGAGAGCTTCGTCCTGCTGCCCATGTTCGTCGCGGGCACCGACCGGCTCGCGCTGATCCAGGCGAGCCTGGCCGACTACGCACGCGATGCGGCCGGCGTGCGGGTGTTCGAGCCGCCGTTCGACGCGACGCCGATCCACAACGCGATGTGGTGGCATCCGGTGCACCGCCGCGACCCCGAGCACGAGTGGCTGCGGGGGCTGTTCGTCGAGGCGTCGGCTGGGCTGGGCGACCAGCCCGTCTGATCCGGGTCAGGCGCGCTCGCGGGCCCGCGACCGTTGCCGAGCCGGCGGGATGTCGGGCACCGGGCGCGCTCGACCGATCACGTTGCGGATCTCGCCGATGCCCTCGACGCGCATGACGACCTCGTCGCCTTCCGCGAGCGGCGGCGGCGTCAGCTCGCCGGCACGCCCCCACAGCTCGGCGAGGCAGCCGCCGTTGCCGGCGGTGCCCGACCCGAGCACGTCGCCGGGCACCACGCGCGAGTCGCGCGATGCGTAGGCGACCAGCTCGCCGAACGGCCAGCCCATGTTCGAGAGCAGGTCGTGTCCGATCCGCTCGCCGTTGACGAGCACCTCCATGCTGATCGGAAGGAACCCCTCGTCATCGACCAGCCCGGCGAACTCGTCGGCCGTCGTGATCCACGGGCCGAGGGTCGTCGCGAAGTCCTTGCCCTTGGCCGGACCGAGGCGCACCTTCATCTCGCGGCCCTGGATGTCGCGGGCCGACCAGTCGTTGAAGATCGTGTAGCCGAAGACGTGCCGTGCCGCGTCGGCAGGCGAGAGGTCGCGTCCGTCGGAGCCCGGGACGCCCCCGATCACGGCGCCGACCTCGAGCTCGAAGTCGAGGCGCTCGGTCGCGGGCGGCCGCACCTCTGCCCCGGTCGCGATGATCGAGTGCGGATTGGTGAAGTAGAACGTCGGATACGTGTACCACTCGTCGGCGACGTGGCTCGCGCCGTCGACCGACGCGGTGACGCCCTCGACGTGCTCCTCGAACGCCACGAAGTCGCGCACGCTCGCGGGCGCGAGCGGGGCGAGCAGCTCGACGTCGGCGAGCGGCACGGCGGATGCCGAGGCATCACCCTCCGCCTCGGCGGCGAGTGCGGGCAGCTCGGCCAGCCCCGCCGCGAGCACGTCGGCGACGGTGAGCCTGCGCGGGAACGGCACGACGCCGTCGCCGATCACGAAGCCCTCGCCGACGACGCCCCCGCGGGTCCAGCGGGCGATCCTCATGCCGCTCCCCCGGCGGCGGCGCGCGCGGCGGGCAGCGCCGGCAGGCGCGATCCGAGCAGCTCGGCGGCGTTCCCCGACAGGATGGCGCTCGCGTCGGCCTCGGCGAGCGCGGCCTCATGCACGCGCTCGAGCGGGTCGTCCACGCCCATGTCGAACGGGTAGTCGGTGCCGAGCAGCACCCGGTCGGCGCCGGCGGCCGCCACGAGGGCGCGGAGCGCGTCGGGCGTGTGCACGAGCGAGTCGAAGCGCAGCCGCCGCAGGTACGACGACGGGAGCTCGCGGCATCCGTGCGCCTCGGGACGCACCTGCCATGCGTGGTCGGAGCGACCGAGGAACGTCGGCAGGTACCCGCCGCCGTGAGCGGCGACGAGGCGCAGGCCCGGGTGCCTGTCGAGCACGCCGGAGAAGATGAGGTGGGACAGCGCGACCGCGTTCTCGACCGGCTGACCGACGGTGTTCGAGAGGTAGTAGCGGTCCAGCCGTTCGTCGAGGCTGCAGCCGAACGGGTGCAGGAACACGACCGCGTCGAGCTCCTCGGCGCGGGTCCAGAACGGCTCGAGGCGCTCGTCCGAGAGCTCGACGTCGCCGGCGAACGACGACAGCTCGACGCCGGCGAGGCCGTCGGCGACGACGGTGTCCTCGAGCGCCTCGACCACGAGCTGCGGATGCTGCAGCGGCACGAGTCCGAGGCCGAGCAGCCGGTCGGGCGCGCCCGCCACGTGCTCGGCGATGGCGCGGTTCGCCTC
>DASTQT010000009.1:0-3836 GCA_035761605.1 Agromyces sp.
TCGTGATCGCCCACACGTGCACGTCGTGCACGGCGACCACGCCGCGCGTGCGCACGATGTGGTCGCGGATCTCCGCGACATCCGTCTCGGCAGGGGTCGACTGGCTGAGCACCCGCATCACGTCGCGCAGCAGCATCAGCGCGCGCGGCACGATGAGCGCCGCGATCGCGAGGGAGGCGATGGGGTCGGCGGCGTCCCATCCGGTCGTGAGGATCACCGCGGCCGCGACGATCACGAGCACCGAGCCGATCGCGTCGCCGAGGACCTCGAGGTAGGCGCCGCGGAGGTTGATCGAGTCCTTCGCGCCGCCGCGCAGCACCAGGAGGGCCACGACGTTCGCGACGAGGCCCGCGACGGCGATCGCGAGCATGGGCCCGCCCGCCACCTCGTGCGCCTCACCCTGCGCGCCGGAGACGAGGCGGCCGATCGCGCCGGCCGTCACCGCGACGGCGACGACCACGAGGATGACGCCGTTCGCGAGCGCGCCGAACACCTCGAACCGCCGGAACCCGTACGTCTGCCGGTCGTTCGCGGGTCGCGCCGCGACGATCGCGGCGCCGAGCGCGATGACGAGACCGAGCAGGTCGCTGGTCATGTGCCCCGCGTCGGCGAGCAGCGCGAGCGATCCGCTCAGCAGGCCGCCGACGACCTGCACGACGAGGAACACCCCGATGATCGCGATCGCGATCGCGAGGCGGGTGCGGTTCGCCGCCTGCGCGTCGTGGTCGTGTGCGTGTCCCATGCTCCTTCAAGGGTAGGCCGGATGTCGCGGCGCCGCCGGTGACGGGAATGAGACGCATTCTCAGCCGCGACCCGGCACCACGACACCCGTCTCGTAGCCGAGCATCACGGCGTGCACGCGGTCGCGCACGCCCAGCTTCATCAGGATGTGCCCGACGTGGGTCTTCACGGTCGACTCGGAGAGGTAGAGCGCGGCGGAGATCTCGGCGTTGCTGAGCCCGCGTGCGATGGCCGTGAAGACCTCGAGCTCGCGCTCGGTGAGGGGGGCGAGCCGTGGGTCGCGGGCGACGTCCCGGGAGGCGGCCTCCGGCGGCGGCGCCTCCGCGTCGCCCGGCAGCTGCGGGCCGAACAGCTCGAGCAGCCGCCGGGTGACGCGCGGCTCGACGATCGCGTCGCCCGCCGCGACCGTGCGGATCGCGCGCACCAGGTCGGCGGGGCGGGCATTCTTCAGCAGGAACCCGCTCGCGCCCGCGCGCAGCCCGGCGAAGGCGTACTCGTCGAGGTCGAACGTCGTCAGGATGAGCACGCGCACGCCGGGCAGCCGATGCGTGATCCGCTCCGTGGCCGCGATCCCGTCCATGCGCGGCATGCGGACGTCCATCACGACGACATCGGGGACCAGCGTCGCGGCGAGTTCGACCGCCTCGACGCCGTCGTCGGCCTCGCCGACGACCTCGACGCCGGGCTCGTTCTCGAGCACCATCCGGAAGCCCACCCGGATGAGCGGCTGGTCGTCGACGAGCAGGACGCGGACGTCGGCCGGCGCCGGTTCAGGCATCGGCGGTCCCCCGTCCGGTCGGGAGCACCGCGTGGACGCGCCATCCGCCCGACGGCATCGGGCCCGCCTCGACGGATCCGCCGAACACCGCCGCACGCTCGGACATGCCGATGAGCCCACGGCCCGCGCCGACCGACGCGGCGGCGTGCCGGCCGTCGTCGGCGACCGTGATGACGGTGGCGTCGGCGCGGTCGTCGACGAGCACGTCGACGCGTTCGGCATCCGCGGCGTAGCGGAGGGCGTTCGTCAGCGCCTCCTGCACGATCCGGTGCACCGCGAGGTCGCGCTGCGGGTCCTCGCGCGCGGCGCCCCGCACGGTGAACCGCACCGGGAGCCCCGCCTCGCGGAACCGCGCCACGAGGTCGGCGAGCTGCTCGCGTCCGGGCGCCGGCTCGAGCGACGCGGACCCGCCGTCGGCCTCCCCGAGCACCGACAGCACCTGCCGCATGTCGCGCAGCGCGTCGCGGCCCGTGTCGGCGAGCCGCTCCAGGGCGCGCCGCGCCGCAGCCGGGTCGCGCTCGATCGCGGCCGACGCGCCATCCGCGAGCGTGATCATGACGGACAGGCTGTGCGCGACGATGTCGTGCATCTCGCGCGCGATGCGGCTGCGCTCCGCGAGCGTCGCGATGCGCGCCCGGTCGTCCCGCTCCCTCGCGAGCTGCTCGGCGCGCTCGGTGAGCACCCGCACGTGCTCGGCCCGTTGCCACGTGTTGGTGCCGAGCAGCACGCCCACCGTGTCGGCCATCGCGATGGTGAGCAGCACGACCGGGATGTCGAAGGCGCTGGGAGCACCGAGCCGCGCCTCGAGCACCGGGAGCCAGAGGAAGAGGCTCGCGACGGTCACGCCGAACGCGGCCGCCGCGGCGATCCAGCCGACGGCCGGCGAACGGAACGCCGCCACCGCGTAGAGCGCGATGGGCACGGCGAGCACCAGGTTCGACTCGGCCGAGAAGCCGAGCACGGTGGTGAGGAGCATCACCACGACGAGCACCGTGAGCGGCGCCCGGCGCCGGAACAGGAGCGCGATCGCGGTGCCGGCGATGCTCGCGACCTGCCAGGCCGTGACCTCCGCATCCTCGGTGACGACGTCGGACGCGAGCGTGATGACGACGATCGTCGTGAACACCACCGAGACGGCGACATCCACCAGCCAGGGTCGGCTCGCGAACAGTCGGCGAAGCGGACCGGCGGCGGGCGCGGAGGCGGCATCGGCCGGGCTGTCCGCCCCGCCGATGGTGCGTGCCCGTTCGGCCATCACACGTCTCGTCTCGCGAACCGCGCTCCGCCCAGGGCCACCGAGCCGACCGTCCACGCGAGGAGGACGAGTCCGCCCGTGAGGATCGGCTGCCAGCCGGCCTGGGCCGCGGATTGGAACAGCATCATACCGGCGCTGCTCGGCAGCCATCCGGCCAGTTCCGCGCCGATGCCCGGAACGAGCGGCAGGATCAGGGGGGCGACCATGAGCAGCCCGAGCACGGCGCCCATGGCGGCGGCCGTGCCGCGGAAGAGCGAGCCGATCGCGGTCGACAGCATCGCGATCAGGGCCAGGAAGACCGCGCCGCCCGCGAGCACCTGCAGCACGTCGGGGTCGGTGATCATCGACCCGAGCCCGAGCGGCGCGAGCTGCGACTGCACGAGGAAGAAGGACGCGACGGCACCGACCAGTCCGACCGCGGCGCCGATCGCCGCCGAGACGAGCAGCTTCGCGGCGAACACCGGGGTGCGGCGCGGCACGACCGCGAGGGTCGCCGCGAGCAGTCCGGTCGACCGCTCGGGGCCGACCATGAGCACGCCCAGGATCGCGACGAGCGCGTAGGCGAACATGAACGCGAATCCCATGACGCCGAGGCTCGGCACGGGGCCGTAGTTGTCGGCGAGCACGGCCGTCGGGTCGGGCACCTCCGATGCGGGGGCGAGGGTGACGATGAACAGGATGCCGCCGGCGAACAGCAGCACGGTCGCGATGGCGGACGCGATCGTCCAGTAGGTCGAGCGGACGGTCGCGGCCTTGATCCACTCGGCGCGGAGGACGCGGCGGAAGGTGAGGCGGGGCGCGGCGACGGCGGGGGCCGGGACGGTGCAGACGCCCGAGAAGTCGACTTCGGCTTCGGCTTCGGCTGCGGCTGCGGATGCGGGTGCGGACATGAGAGTCTCCTTCGATGACGTGACGCGGCTCATGCCGCGGGTGAGACGGCCGCGTACTCGAGCGCGGAGTCCGTCAGGGAGAGGTAGGCCTCCTCGAGCGAGGCGGTGCGGGTGGCGAGCTCGTGCAGCAGCACGTCGTGGTCGCGGGCGATCGCGGCGATCGTCGCCGCGT
>DASTQT010000010.1:0-8056 GCA_035761605.1 Agromyces sp.
CGGCGGAACGGGTCGGGCTCCCGTACCGCTGCGGCCTCCTGCGCGCTCACCGACGCGCCTCAGTCCGTGGCGGCGGTGAGCCAGCTCCGCAGGGCGCGCTCGCACGCGACGATCTCGTCGCAGTCGACCCGCTCGTCGTCGGCGTGCGCCAGCAGCGGATCGCCCGGGCCGAAGTTCACCGCGGGGATGCCGAGCGCGCTGAAGCGCGCGACATCCGTCCAGCCGTACTTCGGACGCGCCTCGCCGCCGACGGCTCGCACGAACTCCTGCGCGAGCGGGTCGTCGAGCCCGGGGCGCGCCCCGTCGGATGCGTCCGTGACCGTGAGCTCGTACTCGGGGAACAGCTCTCGCACGTGCGCGGTCGCCTGCTCGACCGACCGGCTCGGCGCGAACCGGTAGTTCAGCGTCAGCACGGCCTCGTCGGGGATCACGTTGCCCGCGACGCCGCCGTGCACCAGCACCGCGCTCAGGCCCTCGCGGTAGTCGAGCCCGTCGACGCGCACCGTCTCGGCCTCGTACGCGGCGAGCCGCTCGAGCGCGGGCGCGAGCTTGTGGATGGCGTTCTCGCCGACCCAGCTGCGCGCCGAGTGCGCACGCCGGCCGCGGGCGCGCAACTCGATGCGGAGCGTGCCGTTGCAGCCGCCCTCGACCTCGGCGCGGGTCGGTTCGCCGAGGATCGCGAAGTCGGCCTCGAACAGCTCGGGGTGCACGCGCAGCACGCGGCCGAGGCCGTTGAGGCCGGCCGCGACCTCCTCGTGGTCGTACCACATCCACGTCACGTCGACCGCGGGATCGATGAGGTCGTGCGCGAGCTTCAGCTGCACCGCGACGCCCGCCTTCATGTCGACCGTGCCGCGCCCCCAGAGGATGCGCCGGCCGTCGACATCCTCGAACTGCGTGGGCAGGTTGTCGTTGATGGGCACGGTGTCGAGGTGCCCCGCGATGACCACGCGGCGAGCGCGGCCGAGGTTCGTGCGCGCCACGATCGTGTCGCCGTCGCGGGTCACCTCGAGGTGCACGGCCTCGGCGAGCGCATCGACGATGAGGTCGGCCAGCACGCCCTCGTCGCCCGAGACGCTCGGGACGTCGCAGATCGCCTGCGTGATGGCGACGACGTCGGCGGACAGGTCGAGCGGAGCGGTGGGCCCGGCGGGTGCAGCCATGCACCCGAGTCTACGGGCGGGCGGATGTCGCGGCCGGGCGCCGCACGTCACGCGCCGACCCCGCGCCATCCGGCTCGGTACCCTTGGAACATGCCCGCAGACTCGTCGAACACGACCGCGCCCACCGCCGCCTGGGGCGACGGACTCGCCACGATCGCCGCCGACGGCACGGTGCTCGACACGTGGTACCCCGCGCCGCAGCTCGGCGGGCTGCCCGACCCGGCGCCCGCCGCGTGGGAACCGCCCGCGGGCACCCTCGGCCCTGACGAGCGGCGCGGCGTGCGCGTGGAGGCGGTGCGCGTCGCCATCCGCCTCGACGAGGCCCCCGCCGGCACGTCCGACGCCTACCTGCGCCTGCACCTGCTCTCGCACCTGCTCGTGCAGCCGAACACGATCAACCTCGACGGGGTGTTCGGCCACCTGCCGAACGTGGCGTGGACCAACGCCGGGCCCGTGCACCCCGACGACCTCGACCGGCTCCGCCCCGTGCTGCAGCGCGCGGGCATCCACGTCACCGGGCTCGACAAGTTCCCGCGCCTGCTCGACTACGTGATTCCCGAGCGCGTGCGCATCGCCGACGCGGCGCGCGTGCGCCTCGGCGCCCACCTCGCACCCGGCACGACCGTCATGCACGAGGGCTTCGTGAACTTCAACGCCGGCACGCTCGGCACCTCGATGGTCGAGGGCCGCATCTCGCAGGGCGTCGTCGTCGGCGACGGCAGCGACATCGGCGGCGGCGCCTCGATCATGGGCACGCTCTCGGGCGGCGGAACGCAGCGCGTCGCCATCGGCGAGCGGGCGCTCCTCGGCGCGAACTCGGGAATCGGCATCTCGATCGGCGACGACTCCGTCGTCGAGGCGGGCCTCTACGTCACGGCCGGCACGAAGGTCGCCGTCCTCGGCACCGCGGGCGAGCCCGACCGCGTCGTCAAGGCCGTCGAGCTGTCCGGGCAGCCGAACCTGCTGTTCCGCCGCAACTCGCTCGACGGGCGCGTCGAGGTGCTCTCGCGGACGGGCGAGGGCGTCGTGCTGAACACCGCGCTTCACGCCTGAGCGGCGCTCGGCCGCGGCATCCGTCGTCGCCCCTCTGGAGGGGTACAGTGATCACCCGAGGTGGCCGACGACGACCGCCCGGCCGCGCCGACACGAAGGAGTGACGTGGGAACCGACGCCCCGAGGACCCGACGCCATCGTCTGGGAAAGTTCCTCGTGGGAGTGCTCGTCACGGTGCTCGTGCTCGGCGTCGCGGCGGCCGGACTCGGCTGGTGGACGGTGCACCGCTCGTTCCCGACGACGACCGGCCGGATCGAGGTGCCCGGGCTCTCCGGAGCGGTGACGGTCTACCGCGACGGGGCCGGGATCCCGCAGCTGGTCGCCGAGACCGACCACGACCTGTTCTTCGCGCAGGGCTACGTGCACGCGCAGGACCGGTTCTGGGAGATGGACTTCCGCCGGCACGTGACCGCCGGGCGGCTGGCCGAGCTGTTCGGCGAGTCGCAGGTCGCCACCGACGCGTTCGTGCGCACGCTCGACTGGCGCGGCATCGCCGAGGCCGAGTACGAACTCCTCGACGAGCGGTCGCGCGCGTACTACGACGCGTACGCCGACGGCGTCAACGCCTACCTCGGCGAGCGCGGCGGCGCCGACCTGTCGCTCGAGTACGCCGTGCTCGCACTGCAGAACCCGGGATACGAGCCCGAGCCGTGGTCGCCGATCGACTCGATCGCGTGGCTCAAGGCGATGGCCTGGGACCTGCGCTCGAATCTCGGCGACGAGATCGACCGCGCGCTGCTGAGCGCCGAGCTGCCGCCCGAGGAGGTGCAGCGCCTGCACCCCGACTTCCCGTTCAGCGCGAAGCCGACGATCGTCGACGGGCTGGCCGCCGCGGCGGCGCCCGCCTCCGCCGAGTCGAGCCCGTTGCCGGCGGAGGCCGCGCCCGTCGCGCTCGACGACGCCCACCTCGACGCGCTCACGTCGCTCGCCGCCGCCGTCGACGGACTGCCCGAGCTGCTCGGCCCGGAGGGAGGCGACCTCGGCTCCAACTCGTGGGTGGTCTCCGGAGCGCTCACCGAGTCGGGTGAGGCCCTGCTCGCGAACGACCCGCACCTCGGGCCGGCGATGCCCTCGATCTGGGTGCAGATGGGCCTGCACTGCGCCGAGCCGACCGACGAGTGCGGGTTCGACGTCGCCGGGTACGGCTTCTCGGGCCTGCCGGGCATCATCATCGGCCACAACCGGGACATCGCCTGGGGCGTCACGAACCTCGGACCCGACGTCGCCGACCTCTACCTCGAGCGCATCGTCGGCGACTCCTACGAGCTCGACGGCACGCTCCGGCCGCTCACGCTCCGGGAGGAGGTGATCGAGGTCGCCGGCGGCGATCCGGTCACCGTGACCGTCCGCTCGACCGACCGCGGACCGATCGTGAGCATCGACCCGGAGTCGAACTACGGCCGGATCGCCGCCGACTACGCGCCCACCGTCGAGAACGGAGACGACGCGCCCGAGGGCGCCGAGCTCGAGGTCTCCCTGCAGTGGACCGCGCTCACGCCCGGCACCACGCCGAGCGCGGTCTTCGCGATGAACCGCGCCGCGGACTGGGCCGGGTTCCAGGCCGCGGCCGAGCTGTTCGACGTCCCGGCGCAGAACCTCGTCTACGCCGACGTGAACGGCAACATCGGCTACCAGGCGCCGGGCGCCATCCCGATCCGCAAGTCGGGCGACGGCACCATGCCGCTGCCCGGCTGGACGAGCGAGAACGGCTGGACCGGCATGGTGCCCTTCGCCGCGCTGCCCTCCGTCCTCAACCCCGCGCGCGGCTACATCGTCACGGCCAACAACGCCGTCGACGACCAGGGGCCCACGCTGACGCGCGACTGGGACCTCGGCTACCGGGCCGAGGGCATCGAGCGGCGGATCGTCGAGCTCACGGCCGACGGCCGGAAGCTCACGGCCGAGGACATGACCGGCATCCAGCTCGACACGCAGGATGCGAACGCGCAGGCGCTGCTGCCCGTCATCGCCGGGCTCGAGCTCGACGGCGACGCGGCCCGCGGTGCCGAGCTCCTCGCGGAGTGGGACGCGTCGGCCGACGCCGACAGCGCGCAGGCGGCGTACTTCGCGGTGTTCTGGCGCACGCTCCTCGACCGCATGTTCGGCGACCTCCCCGAGACGACGCGACCCGAGGGCGGCGACCGCTGGTTCGCCGTCGTCGGCTCGCTGCTCGGGCAGCCCGACGACGCGTGGTGGTCCGACGACGTCGCGGCCGCGACCGGACGCGACGCCGTGATCTCCGCCTCGCTCGCGGCCGCCTGGGACGAGGCATCCGGCCTGATGGGCGACGACCCCGCCGAGTGGCGCTGGGGTCGGCTGCACACGCTCAGCCTGCAGAACCAGAGCTTCGGGAAGTCGGGCATCGGGCCGATCGAGTGGCTGTTCAACCGCGGGCCGTACGAGACGGGCGGCGGCTCGGCGATCGTCAACGCGATCGGCTGGGATGCCACCGTGGGCTACGAGGTCGACTGGGTGCCGTCGATGCGGATGGTGGTCGACCTCGGCGACCTCGACGCGTCGACATGGGTCAACCTGACCGGCGCGTCAGGCCACGCGTTCCACCCGCACTACGACGACCAGGCGCCGCTGTGGCAGCGCGGCGACGCGCGCACCTGGCCGTTCACGCGCGAGGCCGTGCGCGACGCGGCGGAGGACACGCTCGTGCTGCGGCCGGCCGCGGGCTGAGCCGGCGCGTCAGCGCAGCACCGAGCTGAGGAGCAGGCTCGTCTCGCTGTTGACGACGCCCTCGATCGAGCGGATGCGGCCGAGCACCCGGTCGAAGTCGCCGAGCGTCTCGGTTCGCAGCTCGGCGACGAGGTCCCAGCCGCCGTTGGTCGTGTGCAGCGCGATGATCTCGGGGAATCCGCGGAGCCGCCTGATGACGTCGTCGGTGCTGCGCCCCTCGACCTCGATGAACGACACCGCGTGGATCGCGAGCGGGTCGGCTTCGTCGCGAACACGCACCGAGAAGCCGATGATGGTGCCGGATGCCACGAGCCGGTCGATCCGCCCCGTGACCGTCGCCCGGGCCACGCCGAGCCGGCGCGCGAGCTCGGCCACCGGCGCGCGTCCGTCCTCGCGGAGGAGCGCGAGGAGCCGTCGGTCGAGGTCGTCGAGCTGGTCCATGCGCACATCGTACATCGGAGCCGAGCAGAGTGCGCATCCCGGTGGCAGTCCGTGCGCACTCAGGCTCTTGCTGTTGCAGATCGACGGGATCTACCCTCGTAGTGACAACTGGAAAGGAACGTGATGACGAGCTTCGTCGACGTACGCAACATGGTCGGCTGGGTCGCCAGCACCGGGCCTGAGCGCATCATCGCCGGCATCCTCGAGTACCTCGAGCAGGACTTCGCCCGCTGGGAGAGCTTCGACAAGACCCCGCGGGTCGCGAGCCATACGCCCTTCGGCGTGATCGAGCTCATGCCCACGAGCGATCACGAGTCCTACGCGTTCAAGTACGTCAACGGCCACCCCTCGAACCCGGCGCGCGGCTACCAGACCGTGACCGCGTTCGGCGTGCTCGCCGACGTCCACAACGGCTACCCCACGTTCCTCGCCGAGATGACCGTCCTCACGGCCCTGCGCACGGCCGCCACGAGCGCCTTCGCGGCCAGGCTGCTCGCCCGGCCCGACTCCGAGGTCATGGCGATGATCGGCACCGGCAGCCAGGCCGAGTTCCAGGCCCTCGCGTTCCGCATCGCCCTCGGCATCACGCGGCTCCGCGTGTACGACGTCGACGCCGACGCGATCGCGAAGTTCGTGCGGAACATGCTCCCGCTCGGCTTCGAGATCGAGGTCGCGGGGAGCGCCGCCGAGGCGCTCGCGGGCGCCGACGTCGTCACGACCTGCACGGCCGACAAGGCCCGCGCGACCGTCGTCGCCGACGAGTGGGTGCGGCCGGGGATGCACCTCAACGCCATCGGCGGCGACTGCCCCGGCAAGACCGAGCTCGACCCCGCGATCCTGGACCGCGCCGGCGTCTTCGTCGAGTACACGCCGCAGACCCGCATCGAGGGCGAGATCCAGGCGAAGGCGCCGGACTTCCCCGTGACCGAGCTGTGGGAGGTCCTCACGGGCCGCGCCGCGGGGCGCACCCACGCCGACCAGGTCACGCTGTTCGACTCGGTCGGGTTCGCCATCGAGGACTTCTCCGCGCTGCGCTACGTGCGCGACCAGGTCGCGGGCACGCGCTTCGAGCAGCGCATCGACCTCGTCGCCGACCCCGAGGACCCGAAGGACCTCTTCGGACTGGTCGGCGCGTTCTCCCCGGTGGGCTGAGCCGATGTCGGTGCAATCGCCCTCCGCGGTCGTCATGGTACGACCGCACCACTTCGCCCCCAATCCGCAGACGCTCGCCGACAACGGCTTCCAGCCGAACGCCCACGGCCTCGACCCCGACCGGCTCGCCGCGGCGGCCTACGACGAGGTCACGCGCGCGGCGGTGGCCCTCGAGGCGGCCGGCGTGACCGTGCACCTCTTCGAGGACGAGACCGCGCACCGTCCCGACAGCGTGTTCCCCAACAACTGGATCTCGACGCACTCGGGCGGCCACATCGCGCTGTACCCGATGTTCACGCCGAATCGGCGCACGGAACGTCGCGGCGACATCGTCGAACTGCTGAAGACGACGTACCGCGTGCAGGACGTGATCGACTACTCGGGCCTCGAGTACGACGACGTGTTCCTCGAGGGCACGGGCGCCATGGTGCTCGACCACGAGCTGCGCATCGCCTACGCGGCCCGGTCGAACCGCGCCGACCCGATCGCGCTCGAGCGGTTCTGCACGAACTTCGGCTACGAGCCGATGGTGTTCGACGCGGTCGACGGGCGCGGCGTCGCCGTGTACCACACCAACGTCGTCCTGACGATCGCAACGGAGTTCGCGCTCGTCGCCGCCGACATGCTCGTCTCCCCCGTCCGCCGCCAGGAGGTGCTCGACCGGCTCTCGGCGCGAGGCCGGCGCGACGTCATCGCCCTCACGAACGGGCAGATCGACGAGTTCGCCGGCAACGCCCTCGAGCTGTGGGGTACCGACGGCCGCGTGCTCGCCCTCTCGCAGCGCGCGCACGACGCGCTCACCGACGACCAGCGCACCCGCATCGAGCGAACCGCTCGGCTGCTGCCGCTCGACGTGCCGACGATCGAACTCGCGGGCGGCTCGGTCCGGTGCATGCTCGCGGGCATCCACCTCGACCCGCGACCCGGGCTCGTCGAGCACCGCAGCGCGCCGGTCGACGACGCAGCCGCCGACGAGATCGCGGCGCTCTGAGCCGTCACGCGTGAGCGGCCCGCTCCGGAGGGAGCGGGCCGCGCACGTTCAGGTTCAGCGCGCCGGGTAGTGGCGCTCGACCGAGCCCGTGTAGAGCTGCTGCGGGCGCCCGATCTTGGTCGCCGGGTCGAGGTTCATCTCGCGCCAGTGCGCGATCCAGCCGGGCAGCCGGCCGATCGCGAAGAGCACGGTGAACATCCGGGTCGGGAAGCCCATCGCCTTGTAGATGACGCCGGTGTAGAAGTCGACGTTCGGGTAGAGCCGGCGCTGCTTGAAGTACTCGTCCTCCAGCGCGAACTGCTCGAGTTCCTTGGCGATGTCGAGCAGCGGGTCGTTCACCCCGAGGCCCTCGAGCACCGCGTTCGCGCTCTCCTTGACGATCTTCGCGCGCGGGTCGTAGTTCTTGTAGACCCGGTGGCCGAAGCCCATGAGCTTGACGCCGTCCTCCTTGCGCTTGACGCGCTCGACGAACTTCGCGACGCCCTCACCGGAGTCGCGGATCTGCGCGAGCATCTGCAGCACGGCCTCGTTCGCGCCGCCGTGCAGCGGGCCGGAGAGGGCCTGGATTCCG
>DASTQT010000011.1:0-3536 GCA_035761605.1 Agromyces sp.
CGGCACGTCACCGATTCAGGAGAGCGGAGGCTGCTCAGGACGCCTGGGGGGATTTCGTCCTGAGCAGCCGCCGTTCTCCTGAATCCGCCGGGTCGGAGCGATCGGTCACGTCGACGCAGCGGGCGCGACGGGCGCCGCGACCGGGGTGTCCGCCGGGTCCGCGAACGCGATGAGCGGGCGGCCCGTGGTGGGGTGCTCGAGCACGGTCGCGTCGACGCCCCAGACGGCCCGGATCAGTTCGGCCGTGAGCACCTCGGCGGGAGCGCCGGCCGCGACGACCGCGCCGTCGGCGAGCACGACGACGTGGTCGGCGTACGACGCGGCGAGCGACAGGTCGTGCAGGGCCGCGAGCACGCTGAGCCCGTCGTCGGCGAGACGGCGCAGCAGCGCGAGCGTCGCGAGCTGGGCCCGGATGTCGAGGTGGTTCGTCGGCTCGTCGAGCAGCAGCAGCTCGGGCTCCTGCGCCAGCGCGCGGGCGAGGTTCACCCGCTGGCGCTCGCCGCCCGAGAGCTCGTCGTACCGGCGTTCCGCGAACACGGACGCCCCTGCCGCGGCGAGCGAGCGCGCCACGACCTCGCGGTCGCGCGCCGTGTCGCCGCCCCACGCGGACTGGTGCGGCACGCGTCCGAGTCCGACGACGTGGTCGACGCGGAGGCCGTCGGGCGACGGGGCGTCCTGTTCGACGAGCGCGATGCGCCGCGCCCGCTCGCGGCGGCGGAGTGCGATGAGGTCGTCGCCGTCGAGCGTGAGCGCCGCGACATCCGGTTGCTCGACCCCTGCGACGAGATGCAGCAGCGTGCTCTTGCCGGCGCCGTTCGGGCCGAGGAGCGCGCCGACCGCGCCGCGCGGCACGGTGATGTCGACGCCGTCGACGACGAGTCGCGAACCGCGGGCGAAGCGGACACGTGACGCCTCGAGCCCCGAGCCGTGTCGGCGGACGTCGCCGCCCTGCGCCGGCGCCCCGTTCACGACGCCCTCCGGCCGCGGAGCATGAGCGCGGCGAACACGGGCCCGCCGACGAGCGCGGTGAGGATGCCGACCGGCAGCTCGCGCGGATCGAACAGCGTGCGCGCGCCCGTGTCGACCCACACGAGGAAGATCGCGCCGGCGAGCGCCGACAGCGGCAGCAGTGCGCGGTGCCGCGACCCGACGACGAGCCGCACGGCGTGCGGCAGGATCAGCCCGACGAAGCCGATCGCGCCGCTCACCGCGACGAGCGCGCCCGTGAGCAGCGCGGTCGCGACGAGCAGCAGCGCGCGGGTGCGCGGCACGTGCACTCCCAGGGCGGATGCCGCGGTGTCGCCGAACGCGAACGCGTCGAGGGTGCGCCCGGTCGCGAGCAGCGGCACCCCGACGACGAGCAGGGCCGAGCCGGCGAGGGCGACCGCGGGCCAATCGGCGCCGGACAGTGACCCGAGCAGCCAGTTGAGGATCTCGCGGTAGCTGTCGTTCGTGGCGCTCCAGAAGATCACGAGGCTCGTGATCGCGCCGAACACCGCCGAGACGGCGAGCCCGGCCAGCACCGTCGTGGTGGGGCTGAGCCCGCCGGCCGCGCGCGCGAGGCCGAGCGTCGCGGCGAGCGCCGCCAGCGCGCCCGCGAACGCGGCGACCGGCAGGGCGACGGCCATGCCGAGCACGAGCACGATCACCGCGCCGACCGACGCGCCCGACGACAGCCCGAGCAGGTACGGATCGGCGAGCGGGTTGCGGGTGAGCGCCTGCATCACGACGCCGCAGATCGCGAGCCCCGCCCCGACCGCGGCGGCCGTCAGCACGCGCGGCATGCGCAGCTCCCACACGATGCCGTCGCGCAGCGGCGACAGGGTCGGCTCGCCGATGCCGAGGTGCGCGGCGATCGAGGCGACCACGTCGGCGGGGGCGAGCCCGGCCGGTCCGATGGTGACGGCGAGCACGACGGATGCCGCGAGCAGCGCGGTGAGCGCGAGGCCGACGCCGATTCCGAGTGCCGCGGATCGAGGAGGCCGCCCCGCGGCGGTCTCCAGACCCGGCCGAACGATCGCACCGCGCCTCGAGACGCCGACTTCGTCGGCTCCTCGACCCGCAGACGCCTCTCGCACCGTCATCAGAACGCCTCGAGCTGCTCCACGATCGAGGCGACCGCGTCGACGTTGCGCACGCCGGCCTCGGTCGCCGGGAAGTCGACGATCACGTACCGTGCCTGCTGCACGGCCGGCAGCGCCGCGGTCGCGGGGTTGCCCTCGAGCTTGGCGATCTTCGATTCGGCGGTGTTCCATGCGGCATCCACGAGCACGATCACGTCGGGGTTCGCGTCGACGACGGCCTCCCACGACAGCGAGGTCCACGAGTCGCGCACGTCGCCGACGACGTTCTCGAGCCCGGCGGCCTCCATGATCATCTGCGGCGCGCCGGTGCCCGCGCCGACGAACGGCTGGTCGTCGCCCGACGAGTACCAGAGCGCGCTGAGCCCGGCGTCGCTGGGCGCGATCGCGTCGAGCGCGGCCTGCTGTTCCGCGACGAGGTCGGCTGCGGCATCCTCGACGTCGAAGATCGCACCGGCCTCCTCGAAGCCGGCGAAGACGCCGTCGAACGTGAGCGGGTCGGGCTGGTATCCCTCGCCCTGGCACGCGGCGGGCGCGACGTACGTGTGCACCCCGAGCTGCTCGAGGGTCGCACGGTCGCCGGCACCCTCGGCGGTGAGGTTCGACTCCCAGCCCGCGAACACGAGATCGGGCTCGGCGGCGAGCGTCGCCTCCTGCGAGGGCACGCGGTCGGAGAGGACCGCGATGCCGTCCGCCGCGTCGGCGTACTCCTCGGGTGCGGGCCCGTCGGTGAACGCGGCGCCGACGACGCGGTCGTCGAGGCCGAGCGCGAGCAGCAGTTCGAGCGTCGACGACTTGATCGTGACGACGCGCTCGGGCGCCTGCTCGAAGGTCACCTCGGTGCCGCAGTTGTCGATCGTGAGCGGGTAGCCGGATGCCGCGGCGCCCGTCGTCGCTTCGGGGTCGTCGCCGGCGTCGGCCCCGGCGTCGGCGCCGCCCGCACACCCGGCGAGCAGGAGCACGGCAGCGGATGCCGCGGCGACGGCGGATGTCGCGGCGATCGGTCCGCGGGCGTGACGGCGGCGGGAGCGGGGACGGGTGGGCATGGAACCTCCGGGATGGCGTGCGCGAACGGGATCCGACGGACGTCGGCGACTCGCGGCCCAATCCCGGGCCGGCCCGACCGGTCAATCCCAACCGGCGGTCGTCGCCAGTCTATGCCGACCCGTGTTTCGGCGCGATGACGTTCGCCGCCCGCGATCGCCGGACCGCGCTCAGCCGCCGGGGCGAAGTGCGAGCGCGAGGTCGAGCGCCTCGTCGGCGAGCGCAGCGGCGTGGTCGAGGTCATGCATCCAGAGGGGGACGGATGCCGCGGCGACCCCGGCCGCGGTGAGTGCGGGCACCGCGGCGGCGTCGGCCTCGTCGACGAGCCAGCCGTCGAGCAGGCCCCCGGTCGCGGCGGGGTCGGCGTCGGCGCCGCGGCGCGCGCCGTAGTGGAGCGCGACCGCCGCGGCA
>DASTQT010000012.1:0-5475 GCA_035761605.1 Agromyces sp.
ACGTCGGCGCCGACCGCGACGAACGACGCGCCCGCCGCGAGGTAGCGCTCGGCCTCCTCGGGCACGAACGCGTTCACGCCGGCCGGCTTGCGCGCGGCGACCGCCGCGCGCAGCGCCGTGTGCACAGCCTCGACGACCTCAGGGTGCGACGGCTCCCCGAGCCGCCCCATCGATGCGGCAAGGTCGGCCGGGCCGACGAAGATCGCGTCGACGCCGTCGACCGCGAGGATCTCGTCGACTGCGGCGACGGCCGCCGCCGACTCGACCTGCACCGTGAGGCTGATCGTCGACGACGCCCCGGCGAGGTACCCGGGCACGCGGTTCCAGCGCGACGAGCGCGCGAGCGACGCCCCCACGCCCCGCACGCCGCCGTCGGGGTAGCGGATGGCGCGCACGAGCTCGGCCGCGTGCGCCGCCGAGTCGACCATGGGCACGAGCAGGTTCTGCGCGCCGAGATCGAGCACCTGCTTGATGATCACGGTGTCGCCGATCGGCACGCGCACGACGGGCGCGACCGGGTACGCCGACACCGCGTAGAGCTGCGCGAGGATCGACTCGAGTCCGTTGGGGGAATGCTCGGCGTCGATGAGCACCCAGTCGACCCCGCTGCCCGCAGTGATCTCGGCCATGATCGGGCTGCCCGAGCACACCCAGAGGCCGACCTGCGGGCGGTCGGCGCGGGCGAGGCGCGCGGCGAACGTCTCGGGCAGGTTCATGCGAATCGGCACGTGATCGCCCCCAGGGGTCCGTACTCGGCGTGGACGGTGTCGCCGCGCTCGACCCACATCGGGCGTGTGAACGAGCCGGCGAGGATGATCTCGCCGGCCTCGAGCGACTGCCCGTGCTGGGCGAGTTTGTCGGCGAGCCAGGCGACGCCCATCGCCGGGTGGCCGAGCACCGCGCCGGCGACGCCCGACTCCTCGATGGTCTCGTTGCGGTAGAGGAGCGCCGAGACCCACCGAAGGTCGACCGCATCGACCTTCACAGGGGTCCCGCCGACGACCATGCCGCCCATCGCGGCGTTGTCGGAGATCGTGTCGACGATCGTGCGGCCCTGCAGCTCGATGTGCGAGTTCAGGATCTCCAGCGCGGGCACCACGTGGGCGGTCGCGTCGAGCACGTCGAAGATCGTGGTGCCGGGGCCCCGCAGGGGCTTCGCGAGCACGAACGCGAGCTCGACCTCGATGCGCACGTTGGAGAACCGGTCGAACTCGACGACGGAACCGCTCTCGTAGACCATGTCGTCGAGGATCACGCCGTAGTCGGGCTCGGTGATGCCCGTCGCGACCTGCATGACCTTCGAGGTGAGGCCGATCTTGCGGCCGACGAGCCGGCGACCGCCGTCGACGGCGCGCTCGGCCCAGAGCCGCTGGACGGCATAGGCGTCCTCGACGGTCATGCCGGGGTTCCGGGCGGTGAGGAGGGGGACCGTCGTGCGATCGCGGTCGGCCGCGGTCAGTTCGTCGGCGATCTCCGCGATCCGTGCTGGGTCGAGCATGTGTCTCCACTCCGTCGTCGAGGCCTGATGGTGATGCTACGCGAAATCGACATCACATTTGGTATCCGAAATCATATACGATAGTCTCCGAGCCTGCCCCGACATTCAGGGCGGCATCCACCCATCCGCGGACCGACAGAGGAGTCGAATCCCGCTATGACCGCGACACCCGGCACCGAGTTCCACGCCGCGACGAGGCCGCACGAGCTGCGACGCGTCGCCTTCGCCACCGTGATCGGCACGACCATCGAGTGGTACGACTTCTTCCTGTACGCGAGCGCCGCGGGTCTCGTGTTCGGCGCGCTCTTCTTCGCGCCCGCCGGGCCGCAGTTCGCGACGATCCTCGCGTTCGCGACGGTCGGCATCAGCTTCCTGTTCCGTCCGCTCGGCGCGTTCCTCGCCGGTCACTTCGGTGACAAGATCGGGCGCAAGGCGATGCTCGTGATCACGCTCATCCTCATGGGCGCGGCGACCACGCTGATCGGCGTGCTCCCCACGTACGAGCAGATCGGCATGGCCGCGCCGGTCCTGCTGATCCTCCTGCGCATCCTCCAGGGCCTGTCGACCGGCGGCGAGTGGGGCGGCGCGGTGCTCATGGCCGTCGAGCACTCGCCCGACGGCAAGCGCGGTCGCTTCGGCGCGTTCCCACAGATCGGCGTGCCGATCGGGCTCCTCCTCGCGTCGGGCGTGCTCGCCCTCATGACCGGCGTCATCTCGCCCGGCGACGCGTTCCTCGAGTGGGGCTGGCGCATCCCGTTCCTGCTGAGCTTCGTGCTCATCATCGTCGGCATCGTCGTGCGCCGCGCGGTCGACGAGAGCCCCGTCTTCCAGGAGCTCGCCGCGAAGAAGGAGAAGGCGAAGACCCCGATCCTCACGCTGTTCCGCAAGCACTGGCTGCTCGTCCTGCTCGCGGCGCTCACCTTCGCCGGCAACAACGCCGCCGGCTACATGACCACGGGCGGGTACCTGCAGAACTACGCGACCATGCCCGTCGAGGACGGTGGTCTCGTCGGCATGGAGCGCACGCCGGTGCTGCTCGCCGTCGCAGGCGCCTCGATCGTCTGGCTCATCACGACGTTCGCCGCCGGCGCCCTCTCCGACCGGATCGGCCGCAAGAACACGTACATCATCGGCTGGATCGCGTTCCTCGCGACGGTGTTCGTCCTGTTCCCGCTCACGAACACGGGCAACCCGTGGCTGCTGTTCCTCGGCGTGTCCCTGTTCGCGATCGGCAACGGC
This sequence comes from Agromyces sp., assembly GCA_035761605.1. Classification (GTDB taxonomy): domain Bacteria; phylum Actinomycetota; class Actinomycetes; order Actinomycetales; family Microbacteriaceae; genus Agromyces. The sequence continues at coordinate 2,738 of DASTQT010000012.1, forward strand.
TTCACCTACGGCCAGCAGGCGGCGTACTTCACCGAGCTCTTCCCGGCGTCCATCCGCTACTCGGGCGTCTCGATCACGTACGCGATCGGCGCGATCCTCGGCGGTGCGTTCGCGCCGACCATCGCCGCGTGGCTCGTGCAGTCGACCGGAACGGCGACCTCGGTCGCGTTCTACATCGCGGGCGTCATGGTCATCGCATTCGTCGCGACGCTGCTGCTCCGCGACCGCACCGGCATCCCGCTCGGCCCCGACCACGAGCAGGAGCAGTCGACCCGGCACTTCGTCTGGGAGAAGTAGTACCGGTGATCGAGTAGCCGCCGCAGGCAGCGTATCGAGATCACGACGAGCGGATGTCGCGTACCGCGCGGTGCGCGACATCCGCTCGTGGTCTCGATCGGTGCGTGCAATCGGGCCGCGGCGACAGGGAGCGATACTGTCCAATACATCGTCTCGAAGATCGCCGACGGCATCCGGCTGGTCATGGGCATCTGAGTTCCACCAACCCTCGGAAGGCTGCCCATCCGATGCGCTGAGCAGGCAAGACGCACGCACCGGTCCTGACGGGATGGACCAACGGCCACACGGCCGGCGATCTCACCGCTCGACCACGTCGTTCGTCGTCGCTGCTCAGACGCGGAGCTCGGTTACGATCGCTCAGACACACATCTCGCGGCGCGAAAGAAGCGAATGGGCGACACCGACCCGGACGGGACGGATTCCCGGCGACCGAGCGTTGCGCCGTTACGCCGCCGCCACCGACCGCGCCCCGCCTACCGCGCATCTCCCATTGTGATGCTGCTGCTCGCGATCGTCAGCGCCCTCGGCACCATCCTCCTGGGGATATTGATCCTCGAAGCTTGGGACGACATCGTCGCAGGCACCTTCGAGTTGCACGGCCGCGGGAAGGGACTCGCGGTCTTCGCCGCCAGCCCGGTCTTCCTCGTGGTCTTCGTCATCGAGTTCAAGAAGGCGCTCGCGACCCGGCGTGCGGACGGCCTCTCGAGTCGGTTGTGGGTTCTCTAGGTCGGTCCCGAGCTTCCATGGAAGGTTGAGGGTCCCGCGAACGCAATCGGCTGACAGCCCTCGTTGCTGCGCGGATATCGGTACCGCGGTTGCGGCCATGCTCGGGCAAGGGCAAGGGCGAGGTCGTCAGTCGCGCGGCGCCGAGTTCACCCGGAGGATCTCCTCCTGGTACGGCGCCGTGATCGTGTCGGAGACGCGGCAGTCGAGGAGCAGGAATCGGCGCTCGTCGATCGGTTCGGCCGACCACGCGGCGAGCCGGTCGAGGTCGGCGAGCTCGCGCACGACGACGCCCTCGGCGCCGACGGCCGTCGCGAGCGCGGCGAAGTCGGTCTCGGGGATTCGCATGGGCGCCTCGGCGAGCCCCTTGCGACCGTAGAGGTGGATCTCGGCGCCGTACGCGGCGTCGTTCCAGACCACCGCGATCCCGCGTCCTCGCGCAGTGCGGACGGCCGTCTCGAGGTCGGCGATCGCCATGAGGCCGCCGCCGTCGCCGGTCGTCAGCACGATCGTCGCGTCGGGCTTCGCCGCGGCGGCGCCTGCGACGCTCGGGAAGCCGAGTCCGATCGACTGGAACGCCGTGCCGACCATCATCATGCGGTCGGGCGAGGCGACGGGCCAGGGCATGTTGGCCCAGCCGATGAAATGCCCGCCGTCGGAGACGACGACGCGGTCCTCGGGGAGCAGCTCGCTGAGCCGTGCGGCGACCGAGCGCGGGTCGAGGCGGCCGTCGGCCTCGACGACGCCCACGCCTGGGTCGTACGCCCGCAGCGGGGGGAGATCCACCGATTCGCGCCATCCGGATGTCGCGGCCTCCGACGCCGCGAGCTCGTCGACGAGCGCCCGCGCGACGACGGCCGCGTCGCCGCGGATGAACGCGCCCACGTTCGGATGCGTCGCCGCTGGCCCGACATCGACCTGCGCCACGTGCGTGCCGGGCGCGAAGAGCTCGCCGAAGCGCATCGTGAACTGGTTGAGCGACGCGCCGAACACCACGGCGACGTCGGCTTCGCGGATGATCCCCATCGCGCCCTCGGCACCGAAGCCACCGGTCACGCCGAGGTCGTACCGGGTGTCGGGGAAGACGCCGCGTCCGAGGGCCGTCGTCGCCGTGACCGCGCCGGTCGCGGATGCCAGCGCGCCGAGCGCGTCGCCGGCGCCGGCGAGCCACGCCCCGCGGCCTGCGATGAGCAGCGGATGGCGCGCGCCGGCGAGGGTGCGCGCGAGGTCGGCGATCGCGCGCTCGGCGAACTCGCCGCGCGGCGCGAGCGGACCGGGAACGTGCGGCTCCGGCGCGGGCGGGACGTCACCGGCCTCGAGTGCGGCGACGTCGTACGGGATCGCGAGCACCGTGGGCACGCGATAGGTGAGGGCGTGCTCGACTGCGATGACGGTCGTGGCCGCGGCATCCGCTCGGCCGACGGTGTAGGTGCGGGCGCCGACGGCCGACGCGAGCGCGACCTGGTCGACGTCCCAGGGGCGCGGGCCCGAGGTCGGCTCGTCGCCCACGACGAGCACGAGCGGCACGTGCGCCTGCACGGCCTCCGCGAGGGCGGTCAGCGTGTTGGTGAACCCGGCGCCGTACGTCGCGGTCGCCGCAGCGAGCCGGTTCGATGCGCGGAAATGCGCGTCGGCGGCGACCACGCCGCCCGCCTCGTGGCGCACCGCGGTGAAGGTCGCTCCGGTGCCCCGCTCGAGCGCGTCGAGGAAGTACGCGT
>DASTQT010000013.1:0-3957 GCA_035761605.1 Agromyces sp.
GGATGCCGAACGCCGTGGCCGACTTGATCGTGCCCTGGAACGCCGGGCCCGCCTCGGTCACCCCGAGGTGGAGCGGCCAGTCGCCGCGCTCGGCGAGCATGCGGTACGCCTTCACCATGACGATGGGATCGTTGTGCTTCACCGAGATCTTGAAGTCGTGGAAGTCATGCTCCTCGAAGAGGCTCGCCTCCCACACCGCCGACTCGACGAGCGCCTCTGCCGTGGCCTTGCCGTACTTCTCGAGCAGGCGCGGGTCGAGCGACCCGGCGTTCACGCCGATGCGGATCGAGACATCCGCCGCCTTCGCGCGCCTGGCGATCTCGGCCACCTGGTCGTCGAACTTGCGGATGTTGCCCGGGTTCACGCGCACGGCCGCGCAGCCGGCGTCGATCGCCGCGTAGACGTAGTTGGGCTGGAAGTGGATGTCGGCGATGACCGGGATCTGGCTCTTTTTCGCGATGATCGGCAGCGCCTCGGCGTCGTCACGGCTCGGCACGGCCACGCGCACGATGTCGCAGCCCGACGCGGTGAGCTCGGCGATCTGCTGAAGGGTCGCGTTGATGTTCGGCGTGGGCGTCGTGGTCATCGACTGCACGCTCACCTGGGCGTCGCCGCCGACGAGCACCTTGCCCACCTTGATCTGGCGCGACTTGCGTCGGGGGGCCAGGACTTCGGGGACCTTGGGCATTCCGAGATTCACAGCAGGCACGGTGACGAGTCTACTTCCGGCCCGCTGAGGGGCTCCTCCATCGAACGGATGGCTCGGACCGGTCAGTCCCGCCGGGGAGGCTCCTCGGCAGCCTCGCGTGCCGCGTCGTCCGCGTGCGCTTCCCGGATGCGCCGCCCGAGCGCGATGTCCTCCTTCTCCTTCTCCTCGGCCTTGTCGATCTTGCGCGTGTCGCGGGGCGGCAGCTGGATGCGCTCCTCGGCCACGATCCCGGCCTCGAGCTCGCGCCCACGCTCGAGCTCGGCGTCGAACTCCGCGCCGAAGAGCAGGGCGTTGTTGGCGATCCACAGCCAGAGAAGGAACACGATCGCGCCGGCCAGCGACCCGTAGGTCCGGTCGTAGTTCGAGAAGTTCGCCACGTACAGCGCGAAGCCCGCGGAGGCGATGAGGAGGACGACGATCGCGAGCAGCGCGCCCAGGCTCACCCACCGGAACTTCGGCTGCTTCGCGTTCGGCGTCGCGTGGTAGAGCAGCGCGATGATGACGATCACGATGACGGCGAGCAGCGGCCATTTCGCGATCTCCCACACGATGCGCACGGATTCACCGAGGCCCAGCGCCGAGCCGATCGCATCCGTGACCGGCCCCGAGACGACCAGGATGACCGCGATGACGGCGACGGCGACGACCGCCGCGACGGTCACGGCGAGCTGCATGGGACGCAGCTTCCAGAACGGGCGCCCCTCCTCGATCTCGTAGATGCGGTTCATCGCCCGCCCGAACGCTCCGACGTAGCCGGATGCCGACCACAGGGCGATGACGAGACCGGTGACGAATCCGAACCCTGCCGCCGGCGAGTCGGCGAACCGCTGGAGCGGCTCGCTGAGGACCTGGAGCACCTCGGGCGGCGCGACGCCCTCGAGCACACCGAGCAGTGCGTCGATCGCGCCGCCCCCCTGTCCCACGAGCGCGAGGAGCGAGGTGAGCGCGAGCAGCCCGGGGAAGATGGCCAGGACGCCGTAGTAGGTGAGCGCCGCGGCGCTGTCCTGGCACTCGTCGTCGATGAACTCGCGGAAGGTCTTGCGGAAGACGTACTTCCACGACCGCTTCGACACCTCCTTCGGGGTGTCGGGCTTCCGCGGGTCCTCAGGATCGGGGGCGACCCGGTCGTCGTGGACGGCGCGCTCGGTCATGATGCCTCCTCGGCACCCGTCCCCCGTTCGCCCTCTCATCGTGCGGGCGGCACGGAGCGGGCGCGAGGGACTGGCGCGAGGGGCGCGCGACGTTTACCCTGTCCTGCGCACGCCGCCTCCCGGGCCCTCAGGCCGCGGCCTCGTCCTCCCCGTCCAGGTGGGCGACGAGTTCGGCGACGAACCGCTCGGGGTGCTCGAGGTGCGGCGAGTGCCCGCACTCCTCGAACACCGCCTCGCGGTAGTCGCCGCCGCGGTCGGCGTAGCGGTCGAGCACCGCGCGCGTCTGCGCGATCATCGGCTGGGCCGGGGCGACGTCGGCGCCGGGCCATCCGGGGATCACGCCGAGGGCCCCGAGGTGGTTCAGGTCGAACAGCGAGGTGTCGGAGACGATCACGTCGTTCGCGCCGCGGATCCACAGGATGGGGGGCTTCACCGCGAGGTCGGCGATGCCGCTGACGTCGAAGTGCGTGGGCGCCATGGTGTTGAGCACGCCGCGGTCGCCCGGGGCGAAGCCCGGCCAGTTCTCCGAGGCGCGCGAATCGCCCGGGTAGTTGTGCTCGCCGATCGCGGTGGTGAGCATCGACTCGACCCAGACGTCGTCGTGTTCGGACGAGAACCCCGGCGTCACGTAGGTGCCCAGGTAGACCGAGCGGGGGGATGCCGGGGCGTCGGCCGTGCGGTCGCCGCCCTCGATCCGCGCGATGAAGTCGGGGTTCGCTCCCCCGCCGCCCGAGCCGGCGGCGTCGTCCGTGAGCGGCCGCCCCGCGGCATCCGTCGCCCCGAAACCGTACGGCGACACGGGGTTCACGAGCGTGACGGATGCCACGGGCAGCTCGTGCTCGAGCAGCGCCTGCAGCACGACCCCGCCGCCCATGCTCCAGCCCACGAGGTGCACGTCGGCGAGGCCGAGCTCGGCGATCACGGACGCGAGGTCCTCGGCGAAGTCGCCGAGCCCGCGCGTCGCGTCGACCGGCAGCGTCTCGCTGCCGCCGAATCCGCGGAGATCGACCGCGAGCGCACGCACGTCGCCCGGCAGCGCGAGCATCGTCGGCTGCCAGAACAGCGACGACGACACGTTGCCGTGCACGAACAGCACGGTGCGCGCGTCGGCCGCCGCGGCATCCGCCGGCCGCTCGAGCACCTGGGCGGTGTAGCGCGGCGTGGTCACCGAGTGGACGGTGATGCCGGTGAGGATGGGGTCGGTCATGTCGGGGTCCTTTCGACGGGGTCTCGATACGGCCCTGGCGGGCCTACTCGACCACCACGACGGCGACGGCCGACGTGTCGAGCGGCGGCTGCGTGGCGGCGACGACCTCGTCGACGCTGACGCCGGGGGCGACCTCGACGAGCTTCAGCCCGTCGGGGGTCACGTCGATCACCGCGAGGTCGGTGATGATGCGGTCGACCACGCCCTTGCCGGTGAGGGGCAGCGAGCACGAGTCGACGATCTTGGGCGAGCCGTCCTTGGCGACGTGCTCCATGAGCACGATGCGGCGGCGCGCGCCGTGCACGAGGTCCATCGCGCCGCCGGGCCCCTTGACCATCTTGCCGGGGATCATCCAGTTGGCCAGGTCGCCGTCCTTCGACACCTGCATGGCGCCGAGGATGGCGGCGTCGACCTTGCCGCCGCGGATCATGCCGAAGCTCGTGGCCGAGTCGAAGTACGCGGAGCCCGGGAGCACCGTCACGGTCTCCTTGCCGGCGTTGATGAGGTCGGGGTCGACCTGTTCCTCGGTGGGGTACGGCCCGACGCCGAGGATGCCGTTCTCGGACTGCAGCACGACCGTGACGCCGTCGGGCACGTAGTTCGGCACGAGCGTGGGCAGCCCGATGCCGAGGTTGACGTACGAGCCGTCGGCGAGCTCCTTCGCCGCGCGCGCGGCCATCTCGAGGCGGGTGAGCGCCATGGTCAGTTCCCCTCTCGCACGGTGCGTCGTTCGATGCGCTTCTCGATGCCGGTGCCGACCTCGACGATGCGGTCGACGAAGATGCCGGGCAGGTGCACGGCGTCGGCGTCGATCTCGCCGGGCTCGACGAGCTCCTCGACCTGCGCGATGCACACGCGGCCGGCCATCGCGGCCAGCGGCGAGAAGTTGC
>DASTQT010000014.1:0-7099 GCA_035761605.1 Agromyces sp.
GCGATCGCGGCCTCCTTCTTGAACGGGAGCCCGGCATCGGCTCGCCGGGCCGCGTCGTGCCAGGCGAGGCGGGCGGTGTGCACGCGGGCCTGCATCCCGGCGATGGTGAACGCGATGTACTGGTGGCTCGCGATCGGCACGCCGAAGACGTTGCGGGTCTTCGCATAGGCCACGGCCTCGTCGAGGCATCCCTGCGCCGCGCCCGTCGCCAGGGCGGCGATCGCGATGCGGCCCTCGTCGAGCGCGCGGAGGAAGTTGGCGAAGCCGCGACCGCGTTCGCCGAGCAGGTTGGCGGCCGGCACCCGGACGTCGTCGAAGGTCAGGGGGTGGGTGTCGGAGGCGCGCCATCCGGACTTGTCATACCCCGGGCCGACGGTGAACCCCGGCGTGCCGTTCGGCACGATGATCGTGGAGAGCTCCTTCGAGATGGAGCCGTCGGGGCGCGTGCGCTCCCCTGTCACCGCGGTGACGGTGACGAACCGCGTGATCGGCGTGCCCGAGTTGGTGATGAACTGCTTCGAGCCGTTGACGACCCACTCGTCGCCGTCGAGCACGGCCGTCGTGCGGGTGGCGCCGGCGTCGGATCCGGCCTCGGGCTCGGTGAGGCCGAAGCCGGCCAAGGCACGCCCTGCCGTGAGGTCGGGCAGGTACTCGGCCTTCTGCTCGTCGGTGCCGTGACGGAAGATCGGCATGGCACCCAGGCCGACGCCGGCCTCGAGGGTGATCGCGATCGACTGGTCGACGCGGCCGAGTGCCTCGATCGCGAGACAGAGCGCCATGTAGTCGCCGCCCTGACCCCCGACCTCCTCGGGGAAAGGCAGGCCGAAGAGCCCGAGCTCGCCCATCTGCGCGACGACGTCCATCGAGAGCTCGTGCGAGCGGTCGGCCTCGTACGCCTGCGGGGCGACCACGGTGTCGGCGAACTCGCAGACCATGTCGTAGAGCTGCTGTTCCTCGTCGGTCAGGTCGTGCATGGTGCTCCTCATTCCTGGTGGGATGCGTTCGGGACGGCGACCTCGAGCGGGCCGTCGATCGATCGGGGGTCGGATGCCGCGGGGTGCGGCTCGATGCGCGCGACGACCTGGTCGCGGGAGACCTGCTCGCCCGCTGCGACGCGCAGTCTCACGAGGCCGGGGACGCTCGCGGTGACGCGGTGCTCCATCTTCATGGCCTCGATGGCGAGCACGGCCTGACCGACGTCGACGTGGTCGCCGTCGGCGACGAGCAGCGTCGTGACACTGCCGGGCATGGGCGCGCGGAGATCGGGGTCGGCGCTGCCGCCGCGTTCCAGCAGCGCGAGCCGCGCCTCGAGCGCGGCCCGGCGGTCGGCCCGCGGGAACGCCGCAGCGCGCCCGTCGAGGTGCACCCAGGCGGTGCCGTCCTCCGAGATCCGCACGACGGCGCGCGCGAGGTCGTCTGCGACGCGAGCGTCACGGTCGACGGATGCCGCGGCGCCGAGGTGCCACCCGCGCTCGCGCTGCCACGCGTGGGCGTGCCCGGACGCGGCACGGGCGATGCGATCGCGTGCGAGGCGGGCGACCTCGGCGAGCGGGTCGGCTGCGGCATCCGTGGCCTCGTCGGCCGTGACGTCGCTGACCGCCGTTCCGGTCGACGCCGATTCCTGCATGCGGTCGATGAGCCCGGTGTCGAGGTGCCCCGCGCGCACATCGGGGTGCGCGAGCAGCTCGCGCAGGAACGCGGTGTTGGTCTCCACGCCGAGCACGACCGTGTCGGCGAGCGCGCCATCGAGCCGCTCGAGCGCCTCGGCCCGGTCGCGGCCGTGCGCGATGACCTTCGCGATCATCGGGTCGTAGTCGGCCGTGATGCGCTGGCCCTCGCGGACGCCGGCGTCGACGCGCACGCCCTCGCCTGCGGCGGGCGACCACGCGAGCACGTCGCCGGTCGACGGGAGGAACCCGCGCTCGGGGCTCTCGGCGTACAGGCGCGCCTCGATCGCGTGGCCGGTCATGCGCACGTCGTGCTGCGCGATCGCGAGCGGCTCGCCCGCGGCGATCCGCAGTTGCTGCTCGACGAGGTCGATGCCCGTGACGAGCTCGGTCACCGGGTGCTCGACCTGGAGGCGCGTGTTCATCTCGATGAAGAAGAACTCGTCGGGCGCGACATCCGACACCAGGAACTCGACCGTGCCGGCACCGAGGTACTCGACGCTGCGGGCCGCGTCGCACGCCGCCCGGCCGATGCGGTCGCGCGTCGCGGCGTCGAGCAGCGGGGACGGCGCCTCTTCCACGACCTTCTGGTGGCGGCGCTGCAGCGAGCACTCGCGCTCCCCGAGGTGGACGACGCCGCCGTGCGCATCGGCGAGCACCTGCACCTCGATGTGCCGCGGGCGCTCGATGAAGCGTTCGAGCAGCAGCGTGTCGTCGCCGAAGGCGGCGCGCGCGACGCGACGGGCGGCGGGCAGCGCGTGCTCGAGCTCGCCGTGGTCGCGCACGACCTGCATGCCCTTGCCACCGCCGCCCGCCGACGGCTTCACGAGCAGGGGGAAGCCGATGAGCGGGCCCGCGTCGAGCAGCTCGTCGTCGGTCGCGTCGGGCTCGCTCACGCCGGGCACCACGGGCACGCCGGATGCCTCGACGTGCCGCTTCGCGCGGATCTTGTCGCCCATGACCTCGAGCGCCAGCGCGCCGGGGCCGACGAACACGATGCCGGCCTCGGCGCACGCGCGCCCGAACGCGGCGTTCTCGCTGAGGAACCCGTACCCGGGGTGGATCGCCTGCGCGCCCGTGTCGAGCGCCGCGCGCACGATGCGGGCGGGGTCGAGGTAGCTCTCGGCGGCGGGCGCCGGGCCGATGCGCACGGCCTCGTCGGCGAGGGCGACGTGCGGCGCGCCGGCATCGGCGTCGGAGTACACGGCGATCGCGCGGATGCCGAGGCGCTTGAGCGTGCGGATGACGCGCACGGCGATCTCGCCGCGGTTGGCGACGAGCACGCGCTCGAACGGCCGGGTGGAAACGGGAGGCTGCGTCATCCGGGTCACATCCTGAACAGGCCGAAGCGGGGCTCGGGCAGCGGGGTGCGGCTCGCGAGCTCGAGGGCGAGCGCGAGCGTCGTGCGCGTGTCGCCGGGCTCGATGATGCCGTCGTCCCAGAGCCGGGACGTCGAGTGGTATGGGCTGCCCTGCGACTCGTACTGGTCGCGCACGGGTGCCTTGAACGCCTCCTCGGCCTCGGCCGACCATTGCTCGCCGCGCACGGCGAGCTGGTCGCGCTTGACCGTCGAGAGCACGGATGCCGCCTGCTCGCCGCCCATGACCGAGATGCGCGCGTTCGGCCACATCCACAGGAACCGCGGCGAGTACGCCCGGCCGCACATCGAGTAGTTGCCCGCGCCGAAGGACCCGCCGATCACGACCGTGAACTTGGGCACGCGCGTCGTGGCGACCGCGGTGACCATCTTCGCGCCGTGCTTGGCGATGCCGCCGGACTCGGCGTCGCGGCCGACCATGAAGCCCGAGATGTTCTGCAGGAAGACCAGCGGGATGCCGCGCTGGTCGCACAGCTCGATGAAGTGCGCACCCTTCATGGCCGACTCGCTGAACAGCACGCCGTTGTTCGCGACGATGCCGACCGGGTGGCCGTCGATCCAGGCGAAGCCCGTGACGAGCGTGTCGCCGTACTCGCGCTTGAACTCGTGGAACTCGCTGCCGTCGACGAGCCGCGCGATGACCTCGCGCACGTCGTACGGCTGCTGCACGTCGACCGGGACGACCGCGGTGAGCGTCGACGGGTCGACCGCGGGTTCGCGAGGTTCGCGGACGGCCCACGCCCGGTCGGGGAGCCGCGGGAGCGTCGCGACGATGTCGCGGACCAGCTCGAGCGCGTGCTCGTCGTCCTCCGCGAGATGGTCGGTGACGCCGGAGTGGCGGGAGTGCAGTTCGCCGCCGCCGAGCTCCTCGGGGGTCACGACCTCGCCGATGGCGGCCTTCACGAGCGGCGGGCCGCCGAGGAAGATGGTGCCCTGGTTCCGCACGATCACGGTCTCGTCGCTCATCGCGGGCACGTACGCGCCACCCGCGGTGCACGAGCCCATCACGGCCGCGATCTGCGGGATGCGACGCGCCGACAGGTTGGCCTGGTTGTAGAAGATCCGCCCGAAGTGGTCGCGGTCGGGGAACACCTCGTCCTGCTTGGGCAGGAAGGCGCCGCCCGAGTCGACGAGGTACACGCACGGCAGCGCGTTCTCGAGCGCGACCTCCTGCGCCCGCAGGTGCTTCTTGACGGTGATCGGGTAGTAGGTGCCGCCCTTGACGGTCGCGTCGTTGCAGACGACCATCACGGGCCGGCCCTGCACGAGCCCGACGCCGGCGATCACTCCCGCAGCGGGCGTGTCGTCGTCGTAGAGGTCGTCGGCCGCGAGCGGCGACAGCTCGAGGAACGGGCTGGCCTCGTCGAGGAGCCGCTCGACGCGGTCGCGCGGCAGCAGCTTGCCGCGCGCGACATGGCGATCGCGGGATGCCTCGGGGCCGCCGAGCGCGGCCCGCGCGAGCTTCGCGCGCAGCTCGTCGGCAAGCGCGGCCTGGGCGTCGGCGTTGGCCCGCGCGGCATCGGAGGCCGCGTCGACCGTGCTCGTGAGGATGTGCATCCGCTCCCGTTCCGCCTCTCCGTCGTGGCGTGTGCGCGAGCAGTTCGGTGAACGCCCGCTAACCGGGATTCATGTTAGCCGCCATTCACCGAAGTCCGCAACACGGCCTCACGCGCGCGTCGCACCCGCACCGTCCGCGAGTGCGGCGACGACGCACTCGAGGCCGAACTCCCACGCGTCCTCGACACCGCCGCCGAGGCGGAACGCGCCCGCGAGCTCCATGCTCGTGAAGCCGTGCATCCAGGCGGTGAGCGTGCGTGCCGCTTCGAGCGCGTGCGCATCGCCCGCGAGCCGCCGCGAGACCTCGAGCACGGCGGCGCTCCCCCGGTCGAGCGCCGCGCGATCGGCGCGCTCGGATTCCGGGAGCGGCCCGAACACGAGCGCGTACCCGTTCGGCTGCTCGTGCGCGAAGCGCCGGGCGACGCTCGCGAGGGCGCGAGCGGACGCGGCCGCGCCGCCGCTCGAGGCCTCGAGCGCGGCATCCAGCCGCGACCCGAGGTCGTCGGCGACATCCTCGGCCACGATCCGCACCAGCGCATCACGATCGCGGACGTGCTTGTACAGCGACGGCGCCCGGACACCGAGCGCGACGGCGACGGCCTGCATCGTGAGCCCATCGCGCCCGTCGCGCTCGAGCACCTCGCGCGCCGCCGCGCGCAGGGCCTCCGGGGTGATCCGTGTCGGGGTGGGCATCCTGACCTCCTCATGGCTATTGACAGTAGCCATCATAGCTACGTAGCATAGCCGACATGGAACTCCACCCCGGACTGCGACGCGTCGGCAACGAGATCGTCGCCTGCTACCTCCTCATCGACGACCGCGGCGTCACGCTCGTCGACGCCGGCCTCGCCGGCCAGTACCGCGAACTGCTCGACGAGCTCGACGCAGCCGGCCGCACGATCGACGACGTGCGCGCCGTCATCCTCACGCACGGCGACACCGACCACATCGGCTTCGCCGAGCGCCTCCGTCGCGAGCACGGCATCCCCGTGTACGTGCACGAGGCGGATGCCGCACGCGCCCGCGGCGAGGCGAAGCCCACCGCGTCGTTCGGCCGCGGCATCCGGCCCTGGCCGCTCGTGCGCTTCTTCTCGTACGCCCTCTCGCGCGGCGGCGCCAAGACCGAGTACCTCACCGACGTGCGCACCATCGCCGACGGCGACCGGCTCGACCTGCCCGGCTCGCCGATGATCGTCGGCATGCCCGGCCACTCGCCCGGCAGCGTCGCGGTGCACTCCCCCGACCTCGACGCCGTGTGCGTCGGCGACGCGCTCACGACGCGCGACGTGCTCACGGGTCGGCGCGGCCCTCGGCCCGCACCGTTCACGGACGAGCCCGAGGTCGCGATCGACTCGCTCGACCGCCTCGCGGCGCTCGATGCGACCTGGGTCCTGCCCGGCCACGGCACGCCCTGGAACGGCGGTTCGGCCGAAGCGGTGCGACTCGTGCGCGCGGCCGCCGCGGCATCCGTCCACTGACCCGCCACCCGGGGCCCGCTTGCCCCCGATCGGGCAGTCGGTTAGTGTGCATTCACCGAATGCCCCGGGAGGTGCCCCCTGAGCGACACGCTCACAGAGCGCGGCCGCGCCAAGGCCGACCGCCGCGCCGCGCTGCTCGACGCCGCCGCGCGGCTCTTCGCCGACCGCGGCTACACGGGCGTCACGCTCGAGGAGCTCGGCCAGGCCGCCGGGGTCTCGGGACCCGCGGTGTACCGCCACTTCCCGGGCAAGTCCGCGGTGCTCGCGGCGATCCTCGCCGATGCGAGCCGGGGACTGCTCGACGGCGGACGTCGCACCGTCGCCGACGCCGACGACGCCGCGGCCGCGCTCCGCTCGCTCATCCGCTTCCACGTCGACTTCGCGCTCGCGAACGCCGACGTGATCCGCGTGCAGGACCGCGACCTCGGCAGCCTCGACGAGGACGATGCGCACGAGGTGCGGCGCCTGCAGCGCGAGTACGTCGAACTGTGGGTGGGCGTGCTCGCCCGCCTCAGGCCCGACCGGGCCGAATCGGAGCATCGGATCAGGGCTCACGCGGCCTTCGGCCTGATCAACTCCACCCCCCACAGCGCCCGCATCCATGGGCGCCGACCCGCGGACAAGGTCGTCCGCAGCATCCTGGAGGACATGGCATGGTCGAGCCTCACGTCGTGACCCTGCGCGCGACCCGCGCCGGCGATCTCGACGAACTGTTCCGCATCCAACTCGATCCCGAGGCGAACCGCGTGGCCGCCTTCACCGCGGAGGATCCGTCGGACCGCGCCGCGTTCGACGCGCACTGGGAGCGCTTCTCGGGTCGCGACGACTACGACGCCCGCACCGTGCGCTGCGACGGCCGGATCGTCGGCAGGGTCGCCCGCTGGATCGACCCGGAGACCCGGATGCCCGAGGTCACGTACTGGATCGACCGCGAGCAGTGGGGCCGCGGGATCGCCACGCGCGCCATGCGCCTGTTCCTCGACACCCAGCCGCGCCCGTTGCGAGCGCGCGCCGCGGCC
>DASTQT010000015.1:0-4103 GCA_035761605.1 Agromyces sp.
GACGAGCGGGGCGCCCCAGGCGGCGGCGATCGCCTCGGCGCGGTCGGGCGAACAGTACGGATCGTCGGACGACGACAGGACCAGCGAGGGCATCGGGAGCCTCCCCGTCGGGGCCGTGAAGGCGGTCGCCGCGCTCGGGAACCGCGCGCCGAGCGGGTCGGGCGGTGCGACGAGGAAGGCGCCCGCGACACGCGCGGACGCGGCATCGGCTCGCAGCGCCCAGTGCGCGACGGCGAGGCAGCCCAGGCTGTGCGCGACCAGCACGGGCACGGGTTCGGCATGGCCGATGGCGACGTCGATCGCGGCGACCCAGTCGTCGAGGTCGGGCTCGTCCCACGAGGCGGGAGCGATGCGCCGCGAGTCGGCGAGGACCGCCTGCCATCGCGATTGCCAGTGCGCGGGTTCCGACCCGCCGATGCCGGGGACGATGACCGAGTGATGCACGGGGGACTCCTCGTGGGGGGAACGAAGGGGAGGCACCGGGGCGCCCTCGTCCGGGATCGGACCAGCATGACACCGATCGGGCCGCAGGACGAAGCGGAGGACCCATTCCGTCATCCGGCCGTCCGCCCGTCCGCCCGTTTCCCGTCGATCGGGCCGGCGTACGGCAGTCATGCCTCGACGCGCCTCGACGCACCCCGCTGCGCGGGGGCTTCCGTCCTGGATCACCGCAGTGACAGGCTGGGCGCATGGCCGAATCCGGCACGCCCGCGCCCGCGCCCGACCTCCGCACCGACGTGCTCGTCGTCGGAGCGGGTCCGAGCGGACTGATGGCCGCGAACGTGCTGGCGAAGCTCGGCGTCGACGCGCTCGTCGTCGACGGCAAGGACGGCCCGACGCGCGAGTCTCGCGCGCTCGTCGTGCAGGCCCGCTCGATGGAGCTCTACGACCAGCTCGGGCTCGCCGACCGCGTGCTCGCCGAGCGCGGCGCGGCGCTCGGAGCCGTGCTGTGCTTCCGGCACCGCGTGCTCGGCGAGATCCCGTTCCGGGAGTTCGGGGCGGCGACGACGCCGTTCCCCGACATCACGGTGTTCGAGCAGAGCCGCAACGAGCGGATGCTGGTCGACGCCCTCGCCGCGCGGGGCCGCGACGTGCGGTGGCGGCACCGGCTCGTCGCGCTCGAGCCGCACGCGGCATCCGTCATCGCCCGGTTCGAGGGGCCCGACGGACCCGTGGCCGTCGAGGCGCGCTGGGTGATCGGCGCCGACGGCGCGCACTCGGCGGTGCGCGAGCTCAGCGGCATCCCGTTCGAGGGGATCACGAACCAGCACACGTTCTTCGTCGCCGACGCGGTCGGCGCGACCGGGCTCGTCGAGGGGCGCGTCAACATCCGGATGGCGCCGGACGACCTGCTGCTGTCGTTCCCGATGGGCGAGCCGGGGCACGCGCGCATCCTGGGCGTCGTGCGCGATGACGACCTCGCCGCGGGCGGAGAACTGCCGGAGGGGCTCGTGCGGTCGCGCATCGCACGCGGGTTCACGGTGGGCTACCGGTCGTCGACGTGGTTCGCGACGTACCGCCTGCACCACCGGGTCGCGGCGCGGTTCCGCGAGGGGCGCTGCTTCCTCGTCGGCGACGCCGCCCACATCCACTCGCCCGTCGGCGGGCAGGGCATGAACACGGGCCTGCAGGACGCGCACGACCTCGCGTGCGCGCTCGCCGACGTGCTCGTCGGCGGCATGCCCGAGCGGCGCCTCGACCGCTACGAGGACGAGCGGCGCCCCGTCGCACGCAAGCTCGTCGCGACGACCGACCGGCTGTTCGGCCTCGTCACCGCCGACACGGCGCTCACGCGGTTCATCCGCGGCCGGGCGATCCCGGCGATGGGCCCGATCGCGATCCGGTTGCTGCCGCGGCTCATCGGCGGTCCGCGGCTGTTCGGCTTCCTCTCGCAGACGCGCATCAGGTACCGGATGTCACCGACGCCGCCGTCACGCTCGCAGGCGCGCGACGACATCGTGGGCAAGCGCCTGCCGTTCGCGGGCGGCGACCCGTCGAACTTCGACGCCCTCCGCTCGATGCGCTGGCAGGTGCACGGGTACGGCGCGCCGGCCTCGCTGGTGACGGGCGTCGCGTCGCGGCTCGGGGTCGAGCACCACGTGTTCCCGCCCGACGCGAACGGCCGCCTGCGATCCGACCGGCTCTACCTCGTGCGCCCCGACGGGTTCGTCGCCGCCGAGGCGAGCGTCGCCGCGGGGCGCGTCGCGCGTGCGGGCGCCGTGCCCGCTCGCTTCCGCGAGCAGCTCGCCGGCTGACCCGGCGCGCCTGCTGCTCCCCGCGGGCCTCGCTCGCGCGTTGCAGTGCTCCAGTTGCCACTTCCGCCGGGAATCGCTCGCGAGTTCCCGGCGCAACCGGCAACTCGCGCGACCGCGGTGCGCGCGCAGGAGTGCCGGAGGCTCAGCTGGCGGGCGCGCCCGAGGGGTCCGCCGAGGCGGCGACGGGCACGACGGCGACCCGCGCCGACCAGCTCGTCGCGTCGCGCGACATCGCCCAGGGCTCGATGCGCTTCAGCCCGTGGCATCCGAGCACCACCTTCGCCACGCCGTCGGCGAGGTCGCGCGACGACGGCGGGTTGATGCGGTTCAGCTCGTCGAGGCTGAACGCGTCGACCGCGATCGGCTCGATCCCGCCGGCCGGGTACAGCACCAGGTCCCACGATTCGACGTCGTCCGTGACGACGACACGGCGCAACTCGGCCCGCCCCGCGTGCTGCACCTCGTCGTCGGTCAGGCATCCGAATGGCTTCGTCATGCGCGCACCCCTGATCACAGCCGACCACACCAGCGGCCACCGCGCACGCAGGCACGGGAGCGTGTCGCGCAGCGCGTATCGTCGAGAGGTGACCCACGAACCCCCGGCGACGACGGATGCCGCGCTGCACCGGCGCCGGTTCGCGGGCGCGGCGACCCAGCTCGGCACCGAGGTGTCGATCAACTTCGGGTCGTCGCTGGCGGGCCTCGTGATCCCGGTCGTCGGATCGTTCGTCGTCGTTGCCGTGCGCCAGCTGGTGATGGCGATCGCGGTGCTGCCGTTCTACCGGCCGAAGCGCGCCGAGCTCACGTGGCGCCGCCTGCGACCGGCGGTCGCGCTCGGCGTCGTGCTCGCCGTGATGAACGTGTCGTTCTACGAGTCGGTCGACCGGCTCGGGCTCGGGGTCGCGGCGACCATCGAGTTCCTCGGGCCGCTCGCGATCGCGCTGTTCACGTCGCGTCGGCTGCTGGACGTCGGCTGCGCCGTCGCAGCGGGGATCGGCGTGCTCCTGCTGATCGGGCCGTGGGCCGGGGCAGCGGATGCCGCGGCCGCGACCGGCTCGGAGGCCGGCGCGTCCGGCGTGGACCCGTGGGGCGTCGTGCTCGCGCTCACCGCCGCGGCCGCCTGGGCCGGCTACATCCTGCTCACGCGCCGGGTCGCGACGCAGTTGCCGGGGCTCGAGGGCCTCACGGTCGCGAGCCTCGTCAGCCTCGCGCTCCTCGTGCCCGCCGCGATCTGGACGTTCGACCCGTCGGCGGTCGACGGCCGGGTGCTGCTGCTGCTCGTCGGCGTCGGCGTGCTCTCGTCGGCGCTGCCGTACAGCCTCGACACGTACATCCTGCGCCGCATCACCCCGCGGCTCTACGCGATCATCACGAGCTTCGGCCCGGTGATCGCGGCGGTCTTCGGCGCGCTCGTGCTCGGCGAGTCCTTCACGTTCGTCGAGGTGATCGCGATCGCCGTGGTCTGCGGCGCCGCAGGCCTCGCGCTCGCGACGCAGCGCGACCGCCCGGTCACCGACCTCGAGGCGACCGCGAAGTCCATCCCGTAGGTCCGGGCGGCGTCATCCGCCCCGGGATCGAACGGTCGCGGATGCACGGTGCGCCGCGCCATCCGCGACTTCTCGGAGGGGGATGGCGCACGTGCGGGTGGCGACACGGCGTCGCCGACTCGGCGCGCGACGGCGGCAGCGCGACCCCGTGCGACCCGTGCGCGGACGGCGCGCGCGTCGTAGCGTGGGAGCAGCGCGGCGACGGGTTCGCGCGACGCGACGTCGAGGAGGACGCCATGGCCGTGATCGGGTGGATCGGGCTCGGGCACATGGGCGGGCCGATGGCCGCGCACCTGTCGTC
>DASTQT010000016.1:0-5512 GCA_035761605.1 Agromyces sp.
GACGGTGCCCTCGAAGGGCGACGGCAGCTCGACGACGGCCTTGGCGGTCTCGACGTCGGCGATGATCTGGTTGAGCTCGACGTGGTCGCCGACCTTGACGCGCCAGGCGACGATCTCGGACTCGGTGAGTCCCTCGCCGAGGTCGGGCAGTGCGAAGTCGCGGATCATGCTCACGCCTCCACCCCCGAGACATCCGACCCTTCCGTCGCCCGTGTCGCCTCCGACCCCTCCGGCGCCTCCGACAGCGAGTTCGGCCGCCCCATGGCGCGGTCGACGCCGTCGAGGATCCGGTCGAGGTCGGGCAGGTGGTACTGCTCGAGCTTGGCGGGCGGGTACGGGATGTCGTGGCCGGTCACGCGCACGGGCGCAGCCTCGAGGTACTCGAAGCAGCGCTCGGTGATCGATGCGGCGATCTCGGCGCCGACGCCGCCCTGCTCGCCCGCCTCGTGGGCGACGACGAGCCGTCCGGTGCGGCGGACGGATGCCTCGATGGTCGAGTAGTCGACGGGCGCGAGCGAGCGCAGGTCGATGACCTCGATCGACACGCCGTCCTCGGCGGCGGCGGTCGCGGCATCCTTCGCGGTCTGCACGAGTGCGCCGTAGGTCACGAGGGTGACGTCGCGGCCTGATGCCACGACGGTGGCCACGCCCATGGGGCGCGCGTCGGCGAGGTTGGCGTCGAGGTCGACCTCGCCCTTGACGTGGTAGCGGCGCTTGGGCTCGAGGAAGATCACCGGGTCGTCGCTCGCGATCGCCTGCCGGATCATGACGTACGCGTCGGCCGGGTTCGAGCACGCGATCACGCGCAGCCCCGCGGTGTGCGTGAAGTACGCCTCGGGCGACTCGGAGTGGTGCTCTGCCGCGCCGATGCCGCCGCCGAACGGGATGCGGATCACCATGGGCATGCGCACGGTGCCGCGCGAGCGGTAGTGGAGCTTGGCGACCTGCGCGACGATCTGGTCGAACGCCGGGTACACGAACCCGTCGAACTGGATCTCGACGACCGGCCGGAACCCGCGGTACGCGAGCCCGACGGCCGTGCCGACGATCCCGGCCTCGGAGAGCGGCGTGTCGACGACTCGCTCGGCGCCGAACTGAGCCTTGAGCCCGTCGGTGATGCGGAACACCCCGCCGAGCTCGCCGATGTCCTCGCCGAGCAGCACGACCTTCTCGTCGTCGGCGAGTGCGCGGCGCAGGCCCTCGTTGATCGCCTTGCCGAAGGTGATGGTGGTCATCGATCGCCTCCGTCCTCGTCGTCGAACATCGCCAGGTAGCGGCCGAACCGCTCCTTCTGGCGTTCGAGGTGCGAGTTGGGCTCGGCGTAGACGTGGTCGAACACGCTCATGGGCGCGGGGTCGGGGATCGCGGTGATGCCGGCGCGCAGCTCGGCCGCGGCACGGTCGGCGGCGGCCTTCACGTCGGCGTCGATCGCCTCGATGTCGGCGCCGGATGCCGCGAGCAGCGCGTGCAGGCGCGTGATCGGGTCGCGCGCGCGCCACGCGGCGAGGTCGTCGTCGGTGCGGTAGCGCTTGGGGTCGTCGGCGGTCGTGTGCGGGCCCATGCGGTAGGTGACGGCCTCGATGAGGGCCGGGCCCTCGCCGCGGCGGGCACGCTCGAGCGCCCAGCGGGTGACGGCGAGCAC
Organism: Agromyces sp.; assembly: GCA_035761605.1. GTDB lineage: Bacteria > Actinomycetota > Actinomycetes > Actinomycetales > Microbacteriaceae > Agromyces. The sequence continues at coordinate 1,643 of DASTQT010000016.1, forward strand.
CGCGAGCACGTCGTTGCCGTCGACGCGGATGCCGGGCATGCCGAAGCCGTCGGCGCGCCGCGCGAGCGGCTGGTGCGACTGCAGGCCGACCGGCTCGGAGATCGCCCAGCCGTTGTTCTGGCAGAAGAACACCGTGGGTGCGCCGAAGCTCGCGGCGAACACGAACGCCTCGTTGACGTCGCCCTCGCTCGTCGCGCCGTCGCCGAAGTACGCGATCGAGGCCGACTCGGAGCCTTCCCACTTCGCGCCCATGGCCCAGCCCACCGCGTGCAGCGACTGCGCCCCGATGATGATGTTCGGGATCGCCATCCGCTTCTCGAAGGGGTTCCACCCGGATGCCGCGGAACCGCGCCACACGCTGAGCAGCTCGTGGGGCTGCACGCCGCGCAGCCACGCCACGGCGTGCTCGCGGTAGCTCGTGAACACGAAGTCGTCGTCGTGCAGCGCCCGCGCCGAGCCGATCTGCGCAGCCTCCTGGCCGGCGAGCGGGGGCCACAGGGCGAGCTCGCCCTGGCGCTGCAGTGCGGTGGCCTCGGCGTCGAGGCGGCGCACCACGGCCATGTCGCGGTGGAGGGCGATCAGCGCGTCGGTGCCGACGTCGGCCACCCACGGATCGAACTCGGGGTTCGCGTGCCGGTGGCCGGACTCGTCGAGGAGCTGGACGAGGTCGCCGGGGCGGGTGAGCAGCCCGGTCGCCTCTCGGTCGGAAGGGGTCATGGTCGAACCTCCGTGTCGGCTCGGCCGCTTCGTGGGCAGCCTCGCACCCGGCGACGGTGCCGGATACCTGCAGCGTACGACGATCTGGCAATCGGCTCAAGCAGGCGCGGACGAGTTGCGCACATTGCATGGTGCGAACCCGGTTGACGGTGCTAACGTGTGGCGCTATGAACGGCTACGACGGGGTCGACCGGGCCCTCCTGAGGGCACTCGCCGACGATCCTCGCGCCACCGTCGTGGCCCTCGCCGACCGGCTCGGCATGAGCCGCAACACCGTGCAGGCGCGGATGGCGCGCCTCGAGTCCTCCGGCGCGTTCCTGTCGTTCGAGCGCAGCATCGATCCCGTCCCGCTCGGCTACCCGCTCGAGGCGTTCGTCGCGGTGCACGCCCGGCAGAAGCTGCTCCAGGATGTCGTGCGCGCCCTCGCGGAGATCCCCGAGGTGATCCAGGCGCACGGGCTGTCCGGCCAGGTCGACCTGCTCGTGCGGGTCGTGTGCCGCGACGCGCACGACCTGTTCCGCATCGACGAGGAGATCCTCGCGATCGACGGCGTCGAGCGCACCGAGACCTCGCTGGCGATGGGCGAGCTCATCCCCTTCCGCCTGACGCCGCTGCTCTCGCGCTCGGGATGACCCGATGCGCGGCGCCGTGGGTCGCTCGCATCGGAGCAGGTGCGGAACCGCTTCGCGGATCGGCACGCGTCGGCCGCGCTCCATCGTCGCCGCAGGTGACCGGGCGCGGGGTGCAGCGGGCCGGCAACGAAGGTCTGCAAAGAAACACTTGCAAAGCCTTCTTTGCAGAGATACCTTTGCAGCATGGACGGCAACGCGAATGACCTGGAAGCCCAGCCGAGCAGCACCCGGCACCCGGGCATCGACCACGTGCTCTCGTCCGATGGCCTGAAGAGCCTCGCCCACCCGCTGCGGGTCCGCATCTACGACGAGCTCTCCGCCTACGGACCGCTGACGGCGAGCGGTCTCGCCGAGCGCCTCGGCGAATCGAGCGGAGCCACGAGCTATCACCTCCGACAGCTCGGACGATCCGGGCTGGTCCGCGAGGTCCACGCGCGAGGCAAGGGCCGCGAGCGATGGTGGGAGCGCACGCCGGGGTCGATCGCGATCCCCGACCCCCGCTCGCTGCCGCCTGGCAGCGCCGAGCGACTCGCGGCGAAGCTCGTGGAGGACGAGTCGTACCGGTCCCGCGAGCGGAACTTCCACGAGTTCCTCGCCGATGGCGACCAGGTGTTCGGCCCGGAGTGGCTCGACATCGCCACGAGCGACACGATCAACCTGCGCCTCACGCCCGACCAGCTGCACGCCCTGATCGCCGATATCGACGTCGTGCTCATGAAGTACATCAAGGCGTACAAGACGACGCCCACGCCGGGTTCGCGCCCGGTGCAGATCCAGATCGACGCCTTCCCGCTCGTGCGAGGCGAGCCGAGCGGCGACACTGCGAAGGAGCGCACATGAACACCCTCATCCTCTCCCCCGTCTCGGTCCGGCTGTCCGACTGGGCCGTGCGCATCGGCCTCGGCCTCGCCCGTTGGGGGCGCCGCCGGGACGCGCGGCGCAACGACCGCGACCGTCAGCTGCGACGCATTGCCGAACGATCCGCAGCAGAGGCGGCGCTCGCCGAGCGCGACCGCATGATCAGCGCGGGCACGTTCCTGCCGCTGTAGTGCCGGAGGCAGCGCCCGAGACGACGGATGCCCGCCCCGACGAGGTCGGGACGGGCATCCGGTCGAGCTGGGCGGCGCTTACGCGTCGGCACCCTCTGCGGGGGCCTCGGCGTGCACCGGTGCGGTCTCGCGACCGTTGGTGTCGGCGTCGTCGGCCACCACCGGGGCGAGCGAGAGCTTGCCGCGGTCGTCGATCTTGGTGATCTCGACGAGGATCTTCTGGCCGACGCCGAGGACGTCCTCGACGTTCTCGACGCGCTTGCCGCCGGCGAGCTTGCGCACCTCGGAGATGTGCAGTAGGCCGTCCTTGCCGGGCAGCAGCGAGATGAACGCGCCGAAGGCGGCGATCTTCACGACCGTGCCGAGGAACTGCTCGCCGATCTCGGGGTTGGTCGGGTTGGCGATCGCGTTGACCTGGGCGCGGGCGGCCTCGGCCGAGGGGCCGTCGGTCGCGCCGATGTAGACGGTGCCGTCCTCCTCGATGGAGATCTCGGCGCCGGTCTCGTCCTGGATCGCGTTGATCGTCTTGCCCTTCGGGCCGATCAGCTCGCCGATCTTGTCGACGGGGATCTGCACCGAGATCACGCGGGGCGCGGTCGGGGCCATCTCGTCGGGGCCGTCGATGGCGGCGTTCAGCACCTGCAGGATGGTGCTGCGCGCCTCCTTGGCCTGCGTCAGCGCGCCGGCGAGCACCGAGGCGGGGATGCCGTCGAGCTTCGTGTCGAGCTGGATCGCGGTGACGAAGTCGGCGGTGCCGGCGACCTTGAAGTCCATATCGCCGAGCGCGTCCTCCGCGCCGAGGATGTCGGTGAGCGCCGCGTAGCGGGTCTCGCCGTCGACGGTGTCTGAGATCAGGCCCATCGCGATGCCCGCGACCGGCGCACGCAGCGGCACGCCGGCGTTGAGCAGCGAGAGCGTCGACGCGCAGACCGAGCCCATCGACGTCGAACCGTTGGAGCCGAGCGCCTCGGACACCTGGCGGATCGCGTACGGGAACTCCTCGCGCGTCGGCAGCACGGGCACGAGCGCACGCTCGGCGAGCGCGCCGTGGCCGATCTCGCGGCGCTTGGGCGAACCCACACGACCCGTCTCACCCGTCGAGTACGGCGGGAAGTTGTAGTTGTGCATGTAGCGCTTGCGCGTCACCGGCGACAACGTGTCGAGCTGCTGCTCCATGCGGAGCATGTTGAGCGTGGTGACACCCATGATCTGGGTCTCGCCGCGCTGGAAGATGGCGGAGCCGTGCACGCGCGGGATGACCTGCACCTCGGCGTCGAGCGGACGGATGTCGGCGAGGCCGCGTCCGTCGATGCGCACGCCCTCGGAGAGGACGCGCGAGCGCACGACGAGCTTGGTGACCGACTTGTAGGCGGCCGACACCTCGGCGTTGGCCGACTCGGGCAGCTCGCCCGCCTCGACCTTCGCGGCGACCGCCTCCTTGACGCGGGCCTTGAGGGCGTCGTCGGCATCCT
>DASTQT010000017.1:0-2823 GCA_035761605.1 Agromyces sp.
ATCGCGGCGAGGACGAGCAGCAGCCAGCGAGGGACGGTGATCATGCGACCACCGCATCCGCTCCGGCGGGCCAGGCCAGGGTCACACGGGTCCCGCGTCCCGGCGCCGACTCGATCCTCGCGGAGCCGCCGGCGTTGGCGACGCGTTCCTCGATCGACACGCGCAGTCCGAGGCGGCTCAGCGGCACCTCCTCGGGCCCGAATCCGCGCCCGTTGTCGGAGATCTCGATCACGCACCCTCCCGCGCCGACGCCGCGGATCTCGAGCTCGCGGCGCACGCGACCCACAGGTCCGTCGGCGTGCTGCACACTGTTGACCATCGCCTGGAGCGCGGCGGAGGACAACGCGTCCACGGCTTCGACGGGCAGTTCCACGCCGCTCGTGTCGACCACGTGCACGATGAACGGCGCCGAGAACCCGGTCACCGCCGATCGGAGCCGGCGGGCGAGCACCGACAGGTCGGCGCGGTCGGTGGCGCCGGGCACCTCGACCGCGGCCTCGTCCAGCCGGCGGAGCGCGTCCGCCGCCATGCGGGACGCGAGCGCCCGCTCGGGTTCGGAGCGCGCCGCGGCCGCCGAGAGCAGCGTCGTGAGGACGCTGTCGTGCACGAGCGAATCGACCTTGACCCGCTCGATCTCGTTCGCGTGCTGCCGGGCGACGAGGTCGTACCGCTGCAGGGCCGCCTCCTGCGCGGCGTCCACCGCCTCGGCGGCCTGCCGCAGCATCGTGATGATGATCAGCGTGACGGAACCGAGGATGACGGCGTAGAGCGTGTCGAGGACGGCGAGCAACGGCTCGGCCCCTCCGCCCGACGGGCTGAGCCGCACCATGCCGTACACCGCGGGCACGGCGACCGTGTAGGCCGCGGCGGGGACCGTCGGCAACCCGATCACCGCCGCCGTCGTCGCGACGGTGCAGAGCACGTACAGCCACGGCGCCTCCCCCTCCATCGCGGCGTCGTCGACCACGAGGAACGGCCAGAGCGCCAGGGCGACGGCGTAGAGCGCCGCGAAGGCGATCGAGGCGCCACGGACCGCGATGCGGGTGAACGCCGCCGCCGCGAGGGTCGCGATCGCGCCGTACAGCACGGCCATCATGGCCGCCCCCGCCCCCGGGGCGAGCGCCTCGGACTGGGCGATCGCGACCGGAACGGTCTGTGCGCCGAACACCAGGCCGAACGCTCCAACGGCGCGACCCGAGACGGTCTCGACCTGGGCGCGGCTCACGGCCGCTCGGCGCGGGACGAGCTGGCTCGCCGTCCAGTCAGCGGCGGCCATCACCGGCCTCGGCGTCGAGGCCCGGCAGGATGCCGTCCTCCACGGCGCGTCGGAGCAGGTCGACCTTGGTCGGCGCCGGCCTGCCGACCTCGACGTACTTGGCACGGATCCGGTCGAGGTACTCGCGCGCCGTGGAGTGCGCGATGCCGAGCTGCTGCGCCACGAGCTTGAGCGGCAGGCCGGACGCGTACAGGTGCAGCACATCGCGCTCGCGCCGCCCGAGCTGTGCCTTCGCGAAGTCGCGGTCGGCCTCGATGGCGCTCGCCCATTCCACGTTGTTCAGCGCCTCGCCTCGCGCGACGGTCGCGATCGCGGCGATCACGGCCGAGGTCGGCGACGACTTCGGGATGACGCCGGCCGCACCGGCCGCGAGCGCCTCGCGGACCGCGGCGACCCGATCGGCGATGCTGTGCACGAGCACCTGGCTGCCCGACGCGAGCACCGCCCGGACGTTGTCGGTCACGCTCGAGCCGTCGCCGAGCGAGAGGTCGAGCAGCACGACCCGCGGCAGCTCGGTCTCCGGGTCCTCGAATGCGGCGAGCAGCGTCGGGACGTCGGCGGTGTCGGCGACGACCTCGTACCCTGCGTCGCGGCATGCCGCGCGCAGCCCCAGTCGCACGGCCTCGTGGTCGTCGACGATCGCCACGCTCGTGCGCGACCGGTCGACCTCCGCGGCCTCGGCGTCCTCGGTCACTCGGCCTCCCCCCGTCATCCGACTTCCGTCCACTCGGCTCTCTCCGCCGTCTTCACACGATAGCCGCCAGTCGCGCGACCGCCTCGACATGATGGGTGTTCGGGAACAGGTCGAACGCGCGGAGGGCCTCGAGCTCGTAGCCGTGCTCCCGGAACAGCCCGACGTCTCGAGCGAGCGCCACCGGGTCGCACGCGACGTAGACGACCTGTGCGGGCCGCAGTACGGCGAGCCGGTCGACGACGGCGCGCCCGGCGCCCGAGCGCGGAGGGTCGAGCACCACGGTCGCACCGCGGAGCCCGCGCGTCGCGGCATCCGGTGCTGCGGACAGCTCGTCGAGGTGGCGGTCGACGCGGGCGGTCGTCGCTCGGGCTCCGATCCAGTCGGCGAGGTTCGCCCCCGCGTGCTCGGTCGCGCGCGCGTCGGCCTCGACGGTCGTGATGTGCACCGACGGGCCGAAGCGATCGCCGATCGCGGCCGCGAGCAGGCCCACGCCGCCGTAGAGGTCCTGGTTCTCGGCGGCGGGGTCGAAGCGCCCGGCGTCGACGAGGTCCTGGACAGCGTCGGTCAGCGTCGCCGCCGCGCCGCGGTGCACCTGCCAGAAGCCGTCGCGGTCCACGGTGAAGCGGCGATCGCCGACGAGCTCGACGACCGTCGGAGGGCCGCCGGGCGCGCGATCGCGCCGGTCGTCGGCCGAGCGGACGACCGCCTGCGGCTCCCCGTCGGACGGCGCGATGAGGTCGACGGCCATCGCTCCCTCGAGCCGGTGCGCGAGCGGCGCGATGGCCTCGAGCTCGACGACCGCGAGCGGGAGCGAGGCCACGGGCACGACGGTGTGGCTGCGGGCCGCGTACGG
>DASTQT010000018.1:0-7774 GCA_035761605.1 Agromyces sp.
CATCGCCAAGAAGAGCCAGATCCCGGTCATCGCCGACATCCACTTCCAGCCGAACTACGTCTACGCGGCGATCGATGCCGGCTGCGCGGCAGTGCGCGTGAACCCGGGCAACATCCGCAAGTTCGACGATCAGGTCGCCGAGATCGCCAGGCGCGCGAAGGCGGCGGATGTCTCGATCCGCATCGGCGTGAACGCCGGTTCGCTCGACCCGCGCCTGCTCGAGAAGTACGGCAAGGCCACGCCCGAGGCGCTCGTCGAGTCGGCCGTCTGGGAGGCGAGCCTCTTCGAGGAGCACGACTTCCACGACTTCAAGATCTCGGTCAAGCACAACGACCCCATCGTCATGGTGAAGGCGTACCGCATGCTCGCCGAGCGCGGCGACTGGCCGCTCCACCTCGGGGTGACCGAGGCGGGCCCGGCGTTCCAGGGCACGATCAAGTCGGCCACGGCGTTCGGCATCCTGCTCAGCGAGGGCATCGGCGACACCATCCGCGTCTCCCTCTCCGCACCGCCCGTCGAGGAGGTCAAGGTGGGCCTGCAGATCCTTCAGTCCCTCAACCTCCGCGAGCGCAAGCTCGAGATCGTGTCGTGCCCCTCGTGCGGCCGTGCACAGGTCGACGTGTACAAGCTCGCGAACGACGTGACCGACGGGCTCGAGGGCATGAGCGTGCCGCTTCGCGTCGCCGTCATGGGCTGCGTCGTCAACGGTCCCGGCGAGGCCCGCGAGGCCGACCTCGGCGTGGCCTCCGGCAACGGCAAGGGCCAGATCTTCGTGAAGGGCGAGGTCATCAAGACCGTGCCCGAGTCCGAGATCGTCGCCACGCTCATCGCCGAGGCCAACCGCATCGCCGACGAGATGGGCGTCGACGCCCCGGTGGGTACGCCGACGGTGCTCACGCCGTAGCCGATCGTTGGCCGCCGGTCCGCCCCGCGAGTAGGGTGAGCGGATCCGGATGCCGGGTCGCGGCATCCGCTCGGGAAAGGGGACGGCGATGACCCGTGACGGCACCGAGTTCGAATACCCCGACCAGGCGGGCTATCCCGACGGCATGGGAACGCTGCACGAGGGTACCGAAGACACCGAGGAGGCTGCCGAGGCGGCCGCTGACGACGTCGAGGAGTTCGCGATGGCAGACGAGGAGGACGACGAAGGCGTCTGACGGACGCGGCATCCGAGCCTCACTAGAATCGTCGGGTGCCCACACGCCTGACGAACTTCTTCCTCCGCACGCTCCGCGAAGATCCCGCCGACGCCGAGGTGACGAGCCACAGGCTGCTCGTCCGCGCCGGCTACATCCGCCGCCAGGCGCCGGGCGTGTTCGCGTGGCTGCCGCTCGGCCTGCGCGTCAAGGCGAAGATCGAGCGCGTCATCCGCGACGAGATGGAGGCCGCAGGCGCGCACGAGGTGCACTTCCCGGCGCTCCTGCCGCGCGAGCCCTACGAGCAGACCGGCCGCTGGACCGAGTACGGCGACGCGCTGTTCCGGCTGAAGGACCGCAAGGACGCCGACTACCTGCTCGCGCCCACGCACGAGGAGGTCTTCACCCTGCTCGTGAAGGACCTCTACTCGTCGTACAAGGAGCTGCCGCTCACGATCTACCAGATCCAGGACAAGTACCGCGACGAGGCGCGGCCCCGCGCCGGGCTCCTGCGCGGGCGCGAGTTCACGATGAAGGACGCGTACTCGTTCGACGTCACCGACGCCGGGCTCGACGCCTCCTACCAGGCGCAGCGCGATGCCTACGAGCGCATCTTCGCCCGGCTCGGGCTCGACTACGTGATCGTCGCGGCGGATGCCGGCGCGATGGGCGGCTCGAAGTCCGAGGAGTTCCTCCACCCGACCCCGGTCGGCGAGGACACCTTCGTGCGTTCGGCCGGCGGCTACGCGGCGAACGTCGAGGCGTTCCGAACGATCGCACCCGAGCCGATCCCGTTCGACGGGCTGCCGCCCGCGGTCGTCCTGGACTCGCCGAACACGCCCACCATCTCGACGCTCGTGGACCTCGCCAACGCCGAGTACCCGCGCCCCGACGGTCGGCCGTGGACGGCCGCGGACACACTGAAGAACGTCGTGCTCGCGCTCACCCATGTCGACGGCAGGCGCGAGATCGTGGTCGTCGGCCTGCCCGGCGACCGCGACGTCGAGATGAAGCGCGTCGAGGTCGCGTTCGCGCCCGCGACGGTCGAGGCCGCGACCGAGGAGGACTTCGCGAAGCAGCCCGGCCTGGTCAAGGGGTACATCGGCCCGTGGTCACCCGACGGGCCCGTGCTCGGCGCCGAGTCGTCGACCGGCATCCGGTTCCTCGTCGACCCCCGCGTGGTCGACGGCACCGAGTGGATCACGGGTGCGAACCTCGACGAGAAGCACGTGTTCGGCCTGGTCGCCGGTCGCGACTTCGTGGCCGACGGAACCATCGAGGCGGCGAACGTCCGCGATGGCGATCCCGCACCGGATGGCTCGGGGCCGGTCGAGCTCGCGCGCGGCATGGAGATCGGCCACGTGTTCCAGCTCGGCCGCAAGTACGCCGATGCCCTCGGCCTGAAGGTGCTCGACGAGAACGGCAAGCTCGCCACGGTCACGATGGGCTCGTACGGGATCGGCGTGACGCGGATCCTGGCGATCATCGCCGAACTGCACAACGACGACAGGGGGCTCGTGTGGCCCGCATCCGTCGCGCCGTTTGACGTGCACGTGCTCGCGACGGGCAAGGATGTCGCGGCGTTCGACGCCGCCGAGCGCGTCGTCGCCGACCTCGAGGCGGCCGGGCTCGAGGTGCTCTACGACGACCGTCCGAAGCTCTCGCCGGGCGTGAAGTTCGCCGACGCCGAGCTCATCGGCGTGCCGAAGATCGTCATCGCGGGGCGGGGCGTCGCCGACGGCGTGGTCGAGGTCTGGGACCGCGAGTCGGGCGAGCGCACGAGCGTGCCGATCGACGGGGTGCGCGGGGCGCTCGGCCGCTGAGCCTCCCGACGACGACGCCCCCGCCCGCTCCGCGTGGGAGCGCCGGGGGCGTCGTCGTGCCGGTGGTCACATGCGCGCGTAGCGTGCCCGCGCGAAGCAGAAGATGCCGTAGATGATGAGGCCGAGGCCGACGAGCCAGAGGATGAACGTGCCGAACGGCAGGTCGACGAGGCTCTTGAGCGCCGAGTCGAGGCCGCCCGCCTTCTCGGGGTCGTGCGTGAACGCGGCCACGACGAACAGCACCCCGACGACGGCCACCGCGATGCCCTTTGCGATGTAGCCGACCACGCCGAAGGTCACGATGCCCTTGCGCGTCGCCTCGTTGCCGGGGAGGTCGAGGTGCTTCTCGAACGAGCGCTTCGCTCCGCGGTAGACGAACGCGACGCCGACGCCCAGGATCACGAGGCCGATCAGGACGAGCAGCACGATGCCGCCGGGGGTGGCCAGCAGCTGCGCCGTGAACGTCTGCGAGGACTGCGAGGAGTCCTGCTGGCCGCCCAGCGCGTACACGAGCGCGGAGATCGCGATGGCGATGTAGGCGAGCGCGGTGCCGATGTACTTGACTCGGTGGCCCCACTTCCGCTTGGAGTCGGGGTCCCGCTCCAGGAACGCCTGCACGATCTGCCACAGGGCGAGTGCGAACAGGCCGATGGCGATGACCCAGAGGAGCACGCCGCCGAACGGCCAGCTGGCCACCTGCTGCATCGCGCCGCCCTGGTCGGCCTCGCCGCCGGCGCCCTGAGCGACGGAGATGGCGATGGCCCCGATGACGATGTGGACGATGCCCAGCACGACGTACCCGATGCGGGCGAGCGTGCGCAGGATGGGCGAGTTCTGTGCCGCACTGGCGGCGGCCTTCCCGGTAGCCGTGGTCATGCGCTCAGCGTAGCCATGCAGCACGGTCGAGCGGCAGGGTCGGACACCTGCTTGCGCCGCGACATCCCGCGGTGCTAAGGGGATGCCGCGCAGGCCGGATTCGCGGACCGGTCGACCCGCGTTCACCTCCCGTACTCCGTCCCGCCGCGATCGCGACACCCGGTCCCGAGAGGCTCGGCGCGTCCCTCCGGCCCGACGCGCGGGCGCCCCGCGCACTGAACGAGGAGCTGCCATGACCATCCCCGAACTCCGCCTCACCCCGGTCGCGCACGCGATCGGCAAGCGCTCACCGGTGACGTGCCGCCTGAAGTGCGCCGACGCCTGCCTCGGCCCCGAGTGCAACACGTCCTCCAACGCCCACTTCCGCGACATCGCGTCGCAGGCGATCTCCCGTCGCTCCGTGCTCGGCCTCGGTGTCGCCGGCGCGATCGGCCTCGTGCTCGGGGGTGCCGCCGGGGGCGGCAACGTGAGTCCGGCGTTCGCCGCGAAGCCGGGGACCGCCGGTCTCGCGTTCGATCCCATCGCCCCCGTCGGCCGCACGGTCGACGCCTTCACCGTTCCGGCGGGGTACCGCTGGCAGCCGATCATCCGGTGGGGCGACCCGCTGTTCGCGTCGGTTCCGTCATTCGACTTCGAGAACCAGACCGCCGAGGCGCAGGCCGGGCAGTTCGGGTACAACAACGACTACCTCGACATCATCGCGGACGCGAGCGGCAAGACCGGCGTGCTCGTCACCAACCACGAGTACGTCAACCCGAACCTCATGTTCCCGGCGACGAGCGATCCCGCCGAGCTCCGCCGCCGGGGCGAGATCTACAAGGCGGCCATGGGCATGGCCGTCGTCGAGGTGCAGCGCCGCCGGGTCGGCGAGCCGTGGACCTACGTGGTGGACGGCGAGCGCAACCGCCGCCTCACCGTCGAGACCGTGTTCGAGCTCACGGGCCCCGCCGCCGGATCCGATCTCGTGAAGACCGCCGACGATCCCGAGGGGCGCTGGGTCAAGGGCACGCTCGGCAACTGTGCGGGCGGCACGACGCCGTGGGGCACCGTGCTCTCCGGCGAGGAGAACTTCAACGGCTACTTCGCGTGGGCGGCCGACACGGCCGCGCAGAAGCGGTACAGCGCCTCCTCGACCACGACGACCTCGACGGGCTGGGAGCAGTACGATGCCCGCTTCGATGCGCACGACCCCGCCTTCGTCAACGAGCCGAACCGGTTCGGCTACATCGTCGAGATCGACCCGAGCGACCCGACCTCGACGCCGAAGAAGCACACGGCGATGGGCCGGTTCAAGCACGAGGGCGCGAACGTCACGATCGCCGAGGACGGCCGCGTCGTGGCGTACATGGGCGACGACGAGCGCAACGACTACCTGTACAAGTTCGTCTCGAAGGGCCGCTACACCGCTGCCACGTCGACCGGCGCGCGCAAGAAGAACATGCGGCTGCTCAGCGAGGGCGACCTCTTCGTCGCGCGCTTCTCGGGCAACTCGCCGGCCGCCGAGATCACCGGCAGCGGTGCGCTCCCGAGCGACGGCGCGTTCGACGGCGCCGGCGAGTGGATCGCGCTGACCCGGAACGGCGAGAGCGTCGTGCCCGGCATGACGACCGAGGAGGTGCTGGTCTACACGCGCCTCGCGGCCGACCTCATGGGCGCCACCAAGATGGACCGCCCCGAGGACGTCGAGCCGAGCCCGCTGACCGGCAAGGTGTACCTCGCGCTGACGAACAACAGCAACCGCGGCCGCACCACGTCGCCGGTCGACGAGGCCAACCCGATCACCGGCAACCGCTACGGCCACGTGGTCGAGATCACCGAGACCGCGGGCCAGGCGGGTGAGACGTTCGGCTGGAGCATCCTGCTGCTCTGCGGCGACCCGTCCACGACGGCGTACACGTACTTCGCCGGCTTCCCGAAGGAACTCGTCTCTCCGATCTCGTGCCCCGACAACGTCGCGTTCGACTCCGAGGGCAACCTGTGGATCTCGACCGACGGTGCGCCGAGCACGATCGGCTACAACGACGGCCTGTTCCGGGTTCCGCTCGAGGGGCCGGAGCGCGGCAACGTGCAGCAGTTCCTGTCGGTGCCCCGCGACGCGGAGACCTGCGGTCCCGTGATCCACGACCGCGAGGGCCTCGTCTTCGTCGCAGTGCAGCACCCGGGCGAGGACGGCTCCTACGACGCGCCGGTGTCGTTCTTCCCCGACTACGTCCAGCAGCACGGCGAGGGCACGGCGGCCGCGCCGCGTCCGTCGGTCGTGCAGGTCTGGAAGGGCTGAGCCGACGCGAACGAAGGGGCGACGGATGCCGCGGCATCCGTCGCCCCTTCGTCGTGGGGCTCAGGCGGCCGGAGCTCGTCGCGTCGATCGGTCACCGGCGAGGCGCTCGACGGCGTCGGCGGCCGCGCCGGCGGCATCCGTCGCCCGCAGCCTCGCCCCGAGCGCGGTCGCCGCATCGCGTGCGCGATCGTCCGCGAGCAGCTCCGTCACGGCGGCGGCGATGCGCTCGGCCGGTGCGGTGCGGCTGAGCGTCCGTCCGGCGCCGGCGCGCTCGACCGAGCGGCCGATCATCGGCTGGTCGAGCAGCGGGTGCATCGGCACGACGATCACCGGCAGGCCGTGCGCGAGCGCGCGGAAGGTCGTGGAGTGCCCGCCGTGCCCGATCACGAGCGACGCCTGCGGGAAGACCTCGCTGTGGTCGGCGCGCTCGCGAACCTCGACGTTCGGCGGCAGGCGGAGCTCGCGATCGGGCTCCAGACCGCCGAGGGTGATGAGCCCGCGCACGGGGAGCGCACCGAGCGCCGTCGCGATGTGCTGGTACACCTCGGTCTGGCCGGGGAACCACGTGGTCGACAGGCTCGCGACGACGAGCGGCGGCGCCGAGTCATCCGGTGTCGCGGGGACGCCCGATTCGAGCGCGCCGACCCATTCCGCGGAGCGCTCGAGCGGGGTGCGGCGGGCGGATGCCGGATCGAGCGCCGCATCCGAGACGACGAGCTGCGCCGCCGCTCGCGCCCACTCGGTGAGCGGGTCGGCGCCGCGAAGCCGCGCGGCGAGGCCCACGGGACCGCGCCGGTACGAGTGCTCCCAGAATTCGAGGAACGTGTGGAAGTGCACGGCGGCAGGAGCACCCGCGGCCTGGGCGCCCCGGATCGACGACGCCATCAGGCTGTCCACGAGCGCGGCGTCGGATCCGGCCGCGGACACTGCGTCGCGGACCTCGCGCTCGATCTCGCGGTCCGAGGCGAGGCGCGTGGTCTGCCCGATCGCGGTCGGCACGGAGCGGCGCACTCCGGGGTTCCAGAAGTCGAGCGAGTCGAGCGTGCGGAAGGCGTGACCCGCGCGCGCGACGGCATCGGCCATGCGCCGGTGCCCGAGCACCTCGATGCGGTGTCCGCGACGTGCGAGCTCGCCCGCGATGCGGAGGGTGGGCGGGATGTTGCCGCCCCCGTCGACGGTGACGATGCTGATGGTCGGCATGGCGATTCCCTTCAGGCTGGCGGTGCGGACGACGCGGGCGCGTCCCGGTCGAGGCGCGAGGTCACGGATGCCGCGAGCTCGAGCATCCGCTCGATGGTCTCGTCGCGGCTGCGGCGGAGGTCGCGTCGCCACAGCTTCCACACGAAGACGTCGGTCGCGGCGACGAGGAGGTCGGTCGCCGCCGCACGCCGTGCCTCGGGGAGCGGGTCGAGGGAGCGGGCGAACACGGCCGCGACCCAGTCGCGGTGGAGGCGCTTGCCCACTGCGGTGACCTGCGCGGCGTAGGGCTCCCACGCCTCCTGCCCGAGCAGGAGCAGGACGGTGTCGCCGCGGCGCTCGTAGTGGTCGACGACCGCGGCGATCGACCCGGGCACGTCGTCGGGGTCGGCGGTGCGCTCGGCGACGACCTCGGCGCTCGTGCGCTCAGCGACCTCGCGCAGCAGCGAGTCGCGCGATCC
>DASTQT010000019.1:0-3195 GCA_035761605.1 Agromyces sp.
CGCGCCGAGCGGCACCAGGAAGCACAGCTGGGTCGCCGCGCCGAATCCGAGGATCCGCCAGCGGTGGCGGCGGAGCAGCGCACGGCGCACCGTCGCGTCGAGGTGCCGCGCGTCGAACGCACGGGCCGTGAGCTCGCGCGCAAGCAGGCGCCCGGTGAGGATCGCGCCGAGAACGGCCGCGAGCACCCCGCCGGCGACGGGGACGAAGCCGACCAGGGCGACGAGCACGGCCGAGACCAGGCCCTGCAGCACGAGCACCAGCGCACCGCCGACCCCGCTCCAGAAGCTCGGCCCCTCGGATGGCACGGGCCCGCCGAGATCGACCTCGACGGCCTTCCAGATGCGCTCGTAGAACGGGTCGCCGACGATGAGGGCCAGCGCGGTGAACGTGACGAACGCGAGCACGGCCGCGCCCGCGAAGACCACGACGGCGACGAGGGCACGGAACGCCGAGCGCCAGAACTCCTGCCAGCCGTCGGCGAACGGCGTCGCCCAGTCGATGAGCCCGGGCAGCCCGATTCCCAGGGCGACGAGGCCCCAGACCAGGCCCGCGAACACGATCGCCGCCGGCACGATCCCCAGCAGCATCACGCCCGGATCCCGGCGCCAGAAACCGAAGCCGCGCAGCAGCATGCGCGCACCCGAGGCGAGTTCCTTCAGCATCGGCCCCAGCATATGCAGGCGCACGGGAGCCGCGCGGGTGCGTCGCGGAGCGTCACGCGCGTCACGCGTTCCCAGCCGTCGGCGCTATCGTCGTAACGCTCAGTCCGGCACCGCCGGCCGAACCCGACCGGAGAAGGAACCGACCCGGAGATGACCGTGACCTCGACGAAGCCCTCGCGCGCCGCCGAATGGTGGAAGGCGCAGCGCCGGCGCGTGCTGTGGGGCGTCGGCATCGCGCTCGCCGCGTTCGTGGTCGCGGTCGTGATCGCGCGGCTGCTCCGCGAGATCCCGGCCGTCGAGGCGTTCATCGCCGAGTACCCGGGCATCGTGCCGCCGCCCGAGGGCGCGCCCGTCGGCATCCCGGCGTGGCTCGGCTGGCAGCACTTCCTCAACGCCTTTTTCCTCGCACTGCTCGTGAAGACCGGATTCGAGCTGCGCGGCAAGCGCCGCCCACCCGGCTTCTGGACGCGCGACAACACGCGCTGGCCCCGCACGAAGCGCGCGCCGCGCCGCCTCGGCATCTGGCTGTGGTTCCACCTGTGGCTCGATGCGCTCTGGGTCCTCACGGGCGTCAGCTACGTCGTGCTGCTCTTCGCGACCGGGCAGTGGGTGCGCATCGTGCCGACCGACTGGGCGGTCGTGCCGAACGCGATCTCCGCGGCGCTGCAGTACGCCTCGCTCGACTGGCCCACCGAGGACTCCTGGGTCGTCTACAACTCGCTGCAGCAGCTGGCGTACTTCGCGATCGTGTTCATCGCGTCGCCGCTCGCCCTGCTCACCGGGCTCCGGCTCTCGTCGATCTGGCCGGCCGAGGGGCCGCTCGCGAACCCCGCGACCGAGAAGTCGGCCCGTGCCATCCACTACCCGGTCATGCTGTTCTTCCTGGGGTTCACGTTCGTGCACGTCGTGCTGGTGCTCACCACCGGCGCGCTCCGCAAGCTCAACCAGATGTACACGGCCCGCGATACCGACGACTGGCTCGGCTTCGCCGTCTTCGCGCTCTCGGTCGTCGTCATGGTCGCGGCGTGGGTGCTCGCCAGGCCGCCGCTGCTCAAGCGCATCGCCGCGACGTCCGGCCGCGTCCAGGGCTGACGGATGCCGCCGGGCGGTCGATAGGCTCGGATGATGAGCCGCACCCTCTGGATCGTCCTCGGCGTCATCGCCTCCGTCGTGATCGCCTGGTTCCTCGTCGACCTCGTCTTCAGCGTCGTGTGGTTCATCGTCAAGCTCGCGATCGTCGCCGTCGTCGCGGTCGTGGTGTTCTTCGCGTTGCGGGCGTGGCTCGGCCGCATGGGCGACCGCAAGCAGCTCGAGCGCTGACCCGGATGGCGCGTCGCGGGTGCTGAACGCGCCGGCGGCGCGCTCGACCGGATTCCGTGCGCGGCGCTGAGCCGGTCAGCGGTGCTGGTCGAACAGGACGGGGTTGCCGTCGGGATCGACGATCATGAAGCTGCCCGGCCCCGACCCGGATTCGTCGACCTCGCTCGCGAATTCGACGCCGGCCTCGCGGAGGCGCCGCTGCAGCTCGCGCACGTCGGTGAAGGACCCGGTCTCCTGCGCCTGCTGGTCCCATCCCGGGTTGAAGGTGAGCAGGTTGCGCTCGAACATGCCCTGGAACAGGCCGATCACGTGGTCGCCGTTGCGCAGGATGAGCCACCCCTGCTCGGCCTCGCCCATGACGGCCTCGAATCCGAGTTGTTCGTAGAACGCGCGGGACGCGGCGAGATCCTTCACCGCGAGGCTCACCGAGAATGCGCCGAGTTCCATCACGACTCCTTCCGTCGTTTCTTCGACGCCGCCCACTCGACGAGACGGTCGGCGTCCCACGTGGTGACGATCCGTTCGGGCGGGATCCCCGCGGCCTCCGCGCGCGCGGCGCCGAGGGCGAGGAACCCGAAGTGGCCGGGCGCGTGCCCGTCGGTGTCGATCGCGAAGCGGCACCCGTGGCCCAGCGCGAGCGCGATGAGGTCGTCGGGCGGATCCTGCCGCTCCGGTCGCGAGTTGATCTCGACCGCGACGTCGTGCTCGGCGCACGCCGCGAACACGGCGTCGGCGTCGAACTCGGACTGCGGCCGGGTTCCCCGCGAACCCTGCACGAGCCGGCCCGTGCAGTGCCCCAGCACGTTGGTCCGGGGATCGCGGATGGCGCGCAGCATCCGCGGCGTCATCTCATGCGACGGCGATCGCAGCTTCGAGTGCACGCTCGCCACCACGACGTCGAGTCGGTCGAGCAGGTCGCGACGCTGGTCGAGCGTGCCGTCCTCGAGGATGTCGACCTCGATGCCCGTGAGGATCCGCACGCCGAGGTCGCCGCGGTCGCGCGCGTCGGGGTCGCCGTCGCCCTCGCCGAGCCCGGCGTTCAGCGCGGCGACGATCTCGAGCTGCGATTCGAGCCGCTCGGGCGACAGCCCGTTCGCGACGCGCAGGTTCGGCGAATGGTCGGTCAGGGCGAAGTACTCGAGCCCGGCGGATGTCGCGGCGCGCG
Source organism: Agromyces sp. (assembly GCA_035761605.1). Lineage (GTDB taxonomy): Bacteria > Actinomycetota > Actinomycetes > Actinomycetales > Microbacteriaceae > Agromyces. The sequence continues at coordinate 3,149 of DASTQT010000019.1, forward strand.
CCATCGCGGCGATGCTCGTCGTGCCGTCCGACCACTCGGAGTGCGCG
>DASTQT010000020.1:0-3379 GCA_035761605.1 Agromyces sp.
TCCCCAAGCTGGGATGACGCCCGATCGCGCTCGCGGTCGCGACGGCTACCGCAGCCGGTAGTGCAGCGTGACGTGCCCCGATGGGTACGTCTCCGCGTGCATCAGCGCGAGCGCGCGCCGGCCGAGACCGCTCGGGGTGAACGAGCGGCCGGCGCCGATGAGCACGGGCACGATCCGCAGCCGGAGCTCGTCGACGAGCCCGGCCTCGAGCAGCGCGTCGGCGAGCTGCAGGCTGCCCCAGAGCACGGTCGCCCCGAAGCGGTCCTTGAGCCGGGCGACGGATGCCACGGCATCCCCTCGCAGCACCTCGATCTCGCCGTCGCCCCACGACGCACGCTCGAGCGTGTTCGAGACGACGTGCTTGGGCAGCCGCGCGATGGGCTCGGCGACCGGTTCCACGGCGGGCTCGGCGACGGGCCAGTAGTCGGCGAACATGCGATACGTGTTCGCGCCGAGCAGGATGGCGTCGATGCCCTCGAGCCAGGCGAGCTGCTCGCGGTCGATCGGGCCGGCCCCGGCGTCGCCGACGACCTCGGGCGACACCTCGAAGAACCCGATGCCGCCGTCGGCGTCGGCCGCGTAGCCGTCGGCCGAGACGATCTGCTCGACGATGAGGCGACCCATCAGCTCACCTCCGCGGTGAGCTGCTCGCTGAGCAGGTCGAACGCCGAGTCCCAGCCGTCGTAGACGTTCTCATCGCCCGGTGCGCCGGCGACGCCGCGCAGGTGGAACAGCATCTCGGTGCGGTCGCCGTCGAGCTCGCGCAGGTCGATGGTGATCACGGGCGCGGTGTCGTCGGGGTCGCCCGGCGATGCCCACGTGAAGACGAGGCGCTTCGGCGGGTCGACCTCGCGGTAGACGCCGACGGTCGGGTACTCGCTCCCGTCGGCCGGGTTCACCATCGTGTAGGCGTACCGCCCGCCGGGCCGCGCGTCGACCGCGACGCTGCCGTCCTTGATCTCGATGCCGCGCGGGTGCCACCATTCCGAGGCATCCGCCGACTCCGTCCACGCGCGCCAGACCAGCTCGCGAGGCGCGTCGAAGATCCGGGTGATGGTGAACTGCGCTTCATCCGTTCGCTCGTTCATGGGGTCTCCCCTTTCATCCTGCGGAGTTGCGCGTCGAGCAGGTCGAACCGCTCGTTCCACTCGCCGCGGTGCCGCTCGACCCAGGCGGATGCCTCGTCGAGGGGTTCGGTGCGCAGCGCGCACATGCGCCACTGCGCGGTCGCGGTCCGCTCGATGAGACCCGCGCGCTCGAGCACGTTGAGGTGCTGCGAGATCGCGGGACGGCTCATCGCGAACGGCTCGGCGAGGGCTCCGACGGTGGCCGGCCCGCCGTGCAGGCGCGAGAGGATCGCGCGCCGCGTGGGATCGGCCAGTGCGTGGAACACCCGGCTGAGTTCGTCGTCCGCGGCCTTCACGTAAGCAACTCCTTAATTAATGATGTGCTTACGTTACGCTCGTCGCCGTCCGTCGTCAACCGTCCTGGCGGATCGATCTACAGGAGGGTCTGCGATTCGCAGGATGATGCCGCGCGGTCGGCCTGCGATTCACGGATTCTCCTGTGAATCGTTCTGAGCGGATGTCACGAAACGGCACCCGGCTCGGCGGCGAGCGCAGGTGAGGCTAAGCTAAGTTCCGCCCGCAGTCGACGGGCCCTCACCTTCCACCGACCGATGGAGCCAGCCCGCCCATGCGCGCACGCCGCGGAATCGCCCTCACCACCGCCGGTCTCACGGCCGCCCTCGCCCTGACCGGCTGCACCGCCGGCACGGCCGACGAGGAGGGGAAGCTGACCGTCTACATCGGCCGCGACGAGGAGCTCGTCGCACCGCTCATCGAGCAGTTCGAGGAGGAGACCGGCATCGAGGTAGAGGCGCGGTACGCGGCCACGCCCGAGCTGACCGCGCTCCTGCTCGAGGAGGGCGAGCAGACGCCCGCGCAGGTCTTCCTCTCGCAGGATGCCGGCGCACTCGGCGCGCTCGCCGACGCCGACCTGGCCGCGGAGATCCCGGCCGAACTGGCCGACGTCATTCCCGAGGGCTTCACCTCGCAGGACGACTCATGGATCGGCGTGACCGGCCGCGCCCGCGTGATCGCGTACGACGGGGAGCAGCTGTCGGAGGCGGACGTGCCGGACTCCGTCGACGCGCTGGTCGGCGAGGAGTGGAACGGCCAGGTCGCGTTCGCACCGGGCAACGCGAGCTTCCAGTCGTTCATCACGGCGCTGCGCGTGCTCGAGGGCGAGGACGCCGCGGCCGAGTGGGTCGCGGGCATCGCCGCGAACGACCCCGAGCTCACCGAGAACAACCTCGCCTCGCTCGACCTCGTGAACACCGGCCAGGCGCAGCTCGGCCTCATCAACCACTACTACTGGTTCCGCCAGGCGGCCGAGGTCGGTGCCGAGAACATGCGCGCGCAGCTGAAGTTCCTGCCGGGCGACCCGGGCGGCATCGTGAACGTGACGGGTGCCGCCATCCTGCAGGGCGCCGCCGACGACCCCGACGCACTCGCCTTCGTCGAGTTCCTCGTGTCGGAGCAGGCGCAGGAGTACTTCGTCGAGGAGACGTTCGAGTACCCGCTGCTGCCGGGCATCGACGCGCCCGAGGGCCTGCCGGCGATCGACACGCTGGTGAACCCGGGCCTGGACCTCAGCGACCTCGACTCGGTCGAGGAGTCGCAGCGGCTCCTCGCCGACAACGGCCTGATCTAGCCTGAGGGGATGACCGCGGTCGCGACTCCGAGCCCCCGCCGCCCGTGGGGGCTCATCGCGGCATCCCTCGTGGCGGTCGCGCTCGCCGCCATCCCGATCGTGCACCTCGTCGTGCGGGTCGGCTCCGCCGACCCGGCCGAGCTCGCGGCGGTGTTCGAGCGGCCGCGGATCCCGCTGCTCGTCGGCAACTCGGTGCTGCTCGCGACCTCCGTCACCGCCACCGCGGTCGCGCTGGGCGTGCCGAGCGCGTACCTGCTGGCCCGCACGCGCCTGCGCTGGCGCGGCTTCTGGGCGGTGCTCGCCGCGCTACCGCTCGCGATGCCGTCGTACCTCGCCGCGTACGGGTGGCTCGCATGGCAGCCGTCGATGAAGGGGTTCTGGGCGGCGTGGCTCGTGCTGAGCTTCGTCTCGGTGCCGTACGTCACGCTGCCGGTCGCGGCGGCCCTCCGCATCGGCAGCACCGGGCTCGACGACGTCGCGCGCACGCTCGGGCGCGGCCCGATCGGATCGTTCATGCTCGGCACGTGGCCGCAGATCCGCCCGGCGGTGCTCGCCGGGGCGCTGCTCGTCGCGCTCTACACGCTGAGCGACTTCGGCGGCGTGGCGCTCTTCCGCTTCCCGGTGCTGACGACCGCGATCCAGCAGGCGTACTCGGCGAGCTTCA
>DASTQT010000021.1:0-8680 GCA_035761605.1 Agromyces sp.
CAGCGGTTCATCGTGTACCGCTCGCTCACGCTCCTGCGCTTGCTTGCACTCGACGCGTCGCTCGTCGACGCCGAACGCCACGCGGGCATCCCCTCGGCCAAGCTCGACGCGCTGTTCGAGCAGCTCGACGACGTGCTCGCCGAGGGCCACCGCGCACTCGTGTTCAGCCAGTTCACGTCGTTCCTCGGCCGCGTCGCGGCCCGGCTCGATGCCGATGGCGTGCCGTACACGTACCTCGACGGGTCGACGCCCGCGCGCCGTCGCGACGAGGAGATCGCGCGCTTCCGCTCGGGCGAGGCCTCTGTGTTCTGCATCAGCCTCAAGGCCGGTGGATTCGGGCTGAACCTCACCGAGGCCGATTACGTGTTCCTGCTCGACCCGTGGTGGAACCCCGCGAGCGAGGCGCAGGCCGTCGACCGCGCGCACCGCATCGGGCAGCGCAGGCAGGTCATGGTCTACCGGCTCGTCGCCGCCGGCACCATCGAGGAGAAGGTCATGGCTCTCAAGGCGCGCAAGGGCGAGCTCGCGGCCTCCGTGCTCGACGCGGGCGCCGAGGGGGAGGGCGTGCGCGGCGAAACGATCAGTACGGCGGCGGAGGGCGCGATCACCGCGGCCGACCTGCGGGAGCTGCTCGACGGGTGACCGCTCCGGCGCGTGGCGCCCCGCCGATCGAGGTCGGTACCCTCGGACCGTGGACCCCGAACCCGCACGCGTCCGGCTCATGGAACCCGGCGACGCCGAGGCGCTCTCGGCGGTGCGCACCCGCGAGCAGGAGTTCCTCGCGCCGTGGGAGCCGGTCCGTCCCGACGGTTTCGTCACGGTCGCCGGGCAGGCCGAGATCATCGCCGCGTCGCTGCGGCTCCACGAGGCGGGCCAGTCGCTGCCGCTCGTGATCCTCGACGACGACGGCGAGATCGTGGGCTCCATGGTGCTCAGCGGCATCATCCGCGGACCCTTCCTCTCAGCGAATCTCGGCTACTGGGTCGCATCATCGGCGAACAACCGGGGGTACGCGACCTCCGCCGTGGGGGCGACGCTCGACCTCGCGTTCGGCGAGCTCGGACTCCACCGGGTGCAGGCGGCGACCCTGCCCCACAACGCGGCCTCGCAGCGCGTGCTCGCGAAGAACGGATTCGAGCGGATCGGCTACGCGCCCCGCTACCTGCAGATCGCCGGTCGCTGGCAGGACCACGTGCTGTTCCAACGCATCGCCGACGACGAGTGACCCGACCCGTGACGCGCGGGGCGCGCCGGGTGTGGAATGGACGCGGAGGTCGACGATGATCACGCACGAGGTCGAGAACCAGGCGCCGCCGCGGGTGGGCGTCGACGAGTTCGCCGTGAACGCCCCGCTCGTCGAGGCGGTCGAGCGGTGGGGCAGCAGGCCGGGCAGCGGGGCGGATGGCTCGGCGCGCGCGCTGCACGAGGTCGGCGAGCTCGTCGGGTCCGCGCCGTTCCAGCGCGATGCCGAGCTCGCGAACACGCGCACGCCCGAGCTGCGCACGCACGACCGGTGGGGGCACCGCGTCGACGAGGTCGACTACGACGAGTCGTACCACCGCATCATGCGCGCCGCGGTCGGGCGGGGCGCGCACACGTCGGCGTGGGCGTCGCCCGGGCCGGGCGCCAGCGTCGACCGCGCGGCGACGTTCTTCCTGCTCGCGCAGGTCGAGCCAGGACACGCGTGCCCCGTGTCGATGACGCACGCGGCCGTGCCGGTGCTCGAGCAGGGCGCGCCGGGGCTGCGCGACGACTGGATGCCGCGGCTGCTGAGCCGTGAGTACGAGCCAGGTCTCGTGGGAGGACCGGCGAAGGCGTCGGCGCTCGTCGGCATGGCGATGACCGAGAAGCAGGGCGGGTCTGATGTGCGCGCGAACACGACGCGCGCCGAGCCGACCGGCGACGACGACGCGTGGGGGAGCCGGTACCGGCTCGCCGGGCACAAGTGGTTCTGCAGCGCGCCGATGAGCGACGCGTTCCTCGTGCTCGCGCAGGCGCCGGGCGGGCTGTCGTGCTTCTTCGTGCCGCGCGTGCTGCCCGAGGGCTCGCGCAACGTCTTCCGCATCCAGCGGCTCAAGGACAAGCTCGGCAACCGCTCGAACGCGTCGAGCGAGGTCGAGTTCGACGGCACCGACGGCTGGCTCGTGGGCGAGGAGGGGCGCGGCGTCGCGACGATCGTGCAGATGGTCACGCGCACGCGACTCGACTGCGTGATCGGCACCGCGGCGGGCATGCGCCAGTCGGTCGCGGAGGCGGCCTGGCACGTGCGGAACCGGCGGGCGTTCGGCGCGCTGCTCGTCGACCAGCCCGCGATGGCGGCGGTCGTGGCCGACCTCGCGCTCGAGTCCGAGGCCGCGACGGTCACGGCGATGCGCCTCGCACGGGCGTACGACGACGACGCGTCCGACGCCGAGCGCGCGTTCCGCCGCCTCGCCACGGCCGTCGCGAAGTACTGGGTCTGCAAGCGCGGACCCGGCCACGCGGCCGAGGCGCTCGAGTGCCTCGGCGGCAACGGCTACACCGAGGGCTTCCCGCTCGCGCGCCGCTACCGCGAGCAGCCGCTCCTGGCGATCTGGGAGGGCTCGGGCAACGTCGTCGCGCTCGACGTGCTGCGGGTGCTCGCGCGCGAGCCCGAGGCGTTCGACGCGTTCTTCGGCGTGGTCCTCGACGCGACCGGAGAGCACCCGGCGTTCGACCTCGAGATCGCCGAGGCGCAGGCCGTGGTGCTCGAGCTGGCCCGAGCGGATGCCGCGACCGCGGCGCTCCGCGCACGGGAACTCGCCGAGCGCCTCGCGCTCGTGCTCCAGGCATCGCTGCTCGTCCAGCACGCCCCGCCGGCGGTCGCCGACGCGTTCGTCCGCACCCGGATCGAGGGCGACGGGGGCTCGATGTACGGCGCGCTCCCGCCCGGCATCGACCTCGCACCGATCCTCGCCCGCGCATGACCACGTCCCGCGGGAGAATGGGTCCGTGAAGGATCGCGCGAACTGGCTCGTCGTCGCGCAGTTCGTGCTGCTCGGGGTGCTGGTCGTCCTGCCGTTCGTGGTGCCGGCCGCGCCCCTGTGGGCCGGGCAGCAGGCGACGGTACTGGCCGTCTTGCTCGTGGTCACCGGACTCGTGCTCGCCGGCGCCGGCGCGTTCGCGCTCGGCGGCGACCTGGTGCCGTGGGTGTCGCCGCGCGAGGGCGCGCCGCTCCGGACATCCGGCGCATACCGGCTGACCCGCAACCCGATCTACGTCGGACTGCTGATCGCCGCCGCGGGGTGGGTGGTCTGGCACGCCCGCATCGACGTGATCGTGGTGTGGGTGCTCCTCGCGGTGGTGCTCGTGGTCAAGGCGCGCGTCGAGGAGGGCCGGCTCGTGGCGCGGTTCGGCGATGAGTACCGCGACTACGCAGAGCGCACGCCGCTGCTGCTCTGGCGGCGCGGGGTGCGCTAGGCGGGCGACGCCTGCAGCGGACCCGCCGCGAGCAGCTGCTCGATCGCGCGCAGCGGGATCGGCGCCCAGTCGGGTCGGTTCCGCGCCTCGTAGATCGCCTCGTACACCGCCTTGTCGAGCTCGAACGCGGCGAGCAGGTCGCGGAACTTGCTGAGATCGGTCCCGGATGCCGCGACGTACCCGTCGATGAACGCCTGCCGCGCTGAGGCGGCCCACGCGCGCGCCTCGGCGGCGCGCTCGGGGTGCACGATCTCGGTCGCGCCCGCGACGTAGTCGAACGAGCGCAGCATGCCGGCCACGTCGCGCACCGGCAGGTCGGTCCGCCGCCGCTCGGACATGGGCCGCATCGGCTCGCCCTCGAAGTCGAGCAGCAGCCAGCCGCGCTCCGGCGAGAGGATGACCTGGCCGAGGTGCAGGTCGCCGTGGATGCGCTGCAGCTGCGGCCACGCGCCCGCCCGGGCCCGCGCGTAGTACGCCTCGATCTCGGTGCGGAGCGGCTCGAGCGCCGGCACCTCGGCCACCGCGATCGTCAAGCGACGTTGCCACGCCTCGTCGATCGCCGCGATGAGCTCCTCCGACGCGCGCTCGCGCGGGAACGCGGACCCGAGCGAGCGATGCACCTCGGCGACGGCGACGCCGAGCGCCCGGGCGTCGTCGACGAAGGACTGCCCGGAGGCCGCGGCGAGCAGCGCCACGCGCCACGCGTCCTCGACGCCCGGCAGGAACTCCTGCGCGAACGCGAGGTGCCCCCTTGCCCGCCCGTCGGGCCGGCCGACGTCGTCCCACTCGCCGACGACGTCGCCCACGCTCGGCGGCACGTGCGGCGACCCCGACGACGCGAGCGCCGTCTGCAGCGTCACGTCGGGGTTGTCCCCGTGGTGCAGCTGCCGGAACACCTTGCAGATCACGGGCGGCGCGCCATCCGGCCGGTAGATGATCGACGTGTTCGACTGCTCGCCGCCGAGCACCGTCGCAGCCGTGTGCGCGACCGGCACCGCGGCATCCGGCGCCCCCGAGAAGTGCCCCGCCGCGGTCGCGCCGTGCGCCACCGCGCGTCCCTGCTGCACGATCAGGCCCAGCAGCGCGTCGGTGAACGCCGCGTCGTGCGGGCCGTCGTAGAGGTGCGTGCCGTCGTCGAGCACGCCGATGAGGTGAGCGGATGCCTCCGGCACGGCCGCCGCCCGCTCCACGACCGGCACCTGGTACAGCACCGGCGGGTCCGTCGCGTCGTCCATCAGCAGCAGCGACAGCACGCGCGCACCCGGATCGGCCGACGGCAGTTCCCACGCGCCGATGCGCCGCAGGCGCGGCGCATGCCCCTTGCCGCCGTACCAGCGCTGCGCCGGCATCCACTCGGCGATCGCGGGCACGGCGCTGTCCATGGTTCGAACAGTAGAGCGGGCCGCACCCGAAGTCGAGGAGCGACGCGGACTGTGACGCCCCCAGAACGCGGGCGCCGTGCCATCCGCTCAGCCGAGCCCGCTCGTGCCCCGATCGCGGCGTCGCGAGCGCGGCTCGTCGAGGCCGATGTGCACGCGCGTGCGCTTGCGCTCGATGACGATGAACAGGCTCCCGATGAACCACAGCGGCACCTGCGTGAGGAACGCGAGCCGGAACGCGTCGAGCGTGTACGTCTCGGGCGTGCCCGCGCCCTGCGCGTCCATCGCGATGCCGATGAGCAGGATCGCCAGCAGCGCGGCGAGGAACCCGCCGACGTTCGTGATCCCCGTCGCCGTGCTGAGCCGGTGGCTCGGGTTGAACGTGCGCGCATGGTCGAAGCCGATCATCGAGCCGGGGCCGCCCGTGCTCATCGCGAAGGCGAGCACGAACAGCAGCCACAGCGGCGCGGTGCCCGGCCACATGATGACGGCGAGCCATCCGGCCGCCTGGATGCCGATCACGGGCAGCACCAGCAGGCGCGACCGGTGCCGCGGATGCCGGCTCGACAGCGCGCCGATCACCGGGCCGACGAGGACGCCGAACACCACGTACACCGTGAACAGCAGCGAGGCCATCGCGGGGGTGAGGCCCTGCCCGATCGTCAGGAACGGGAACCCCCACAGCAGGACGAACGCGGTACCCGAGAACGGGGTCGTGAAGTGCGACCAGAACGCCAGCCGCGTGCCCGGGTGGCCCCATGACTCGCGGAACCCCTGGCGCAGGTCGGCCGACGAGCGCACGACGTGCATCGTGCCCGTCTGGGTGTCGACCGACACGTCGGCCGTGCGGCCCGCCGGGCGGTTCCGGATGACGGCGAACGTGAGCACGGTGAACAGCACCCCGAGGCCCGCGAGCGAGCCGAACGCGACGGTCCAGCTCGTCGCGTGCAGCAGCGCCGCGAGGGGCAGCACGGCGAGGATCTGCCCCGATTGGCCGACGAGGCCCGTCAGCTGCACCATGAACGGCGCCTGCCGCTCGGGGAACCACACCGCGATCACGCGCAGCACGCTCGGGAACACCGCGGCGTCGCCCGCGCCGAGCAGCATGCGCGCCGTGATCGCCCACCCGACGTCGGGCGCGAACGCCAGCACCAGCTGCCCGACGGCCATGAGCGCCATGCCGATCGTGATGATCGGCCGCGCGCCGAACCGGTCGAGCAGCAGGCCCACCGGGATCTGCATCGCGCCGTACACGGCGAGCTGGATGACGGCGAACATCGACAGGGTCGACGCGTCGGCGTCGAACCGGACCGCCGCATCCACGCCGACCGCGGAGAGCGAGGACCGGTTGGTGACCGAGAGGATGTACGCCGCGACCCCGACGCCCCACAGCAGCCACAGGCGCCACGTCGGGGCTGTGGGAATGGGGGCAGGGGTCGTCACGTCCCTTCGAGGCTACCCTGCGGCGCAGGCATGGCCGCGTCGTCGGCGCGCGACTGTGCAGCGGAGCCTCGTGCTCCGCGCGTCGGGGGCGGCCGATGGCCTCGACCGCCCCCGACGCCCCCAGGTCAGGCCACCGGCGCGTCCGTCGCCGCCGGCTCGCTCGCGATGACCGGGCGCGGCGTGCGGCCGTCGGCGCCCGCCTCGCCCTCGGCCGCGAGCTCCGCGTCGAGGTCGTAGGCGGCCTGCTCGAACTGCGAGTTGTACAGGCGGAAGTACGCACCCTTCGCGGTGATGAGCTCGTCGTGCGTGCCCTGCTCGACGATGTCGCCGTGCTCCATCACGAGGATGAGGTCGGCGTCGCGGATCGTCGAGAGCCGGTGCGCGATCACGAACGACGTGCGGCCCTGTCGGAGCGCGGCCATCGCGTGCTGCAGCAGCAGCTCGGTGCGCGTGTCGACCGAGCTCGTCGCCTCGTCGAGGATCAGCACGCTCGGCTGCGCGACGAACGCGCGCGCGATGGTGATGAGCTGCTTCTCGCCGGCGGAGACGTTCGAGGCCTCCTCGTCGAGCACCGTGTCGTACCCGTCGGGCAGCGAGTGCACGAACCGGTCGACGTAGGTCGCCTTCGCGGCGGCCACGATCTCGTCGTCGGTGGCCGACTCGCGACCGTAGCGGATGTTCTCGCGGATGGTGCCGCCGAACAGCCAGGGATCCTGCAGCACCATGCCGGTGCGGGCGCGGACGTCGTGCCGCGTGAGCTCGGCGATGTCCTGCCCGTCGATGAGGATGCGGCCGCCGTCGAGCTCGTAGAACCGCATGATGAGGTTCACGAGCGTCGTCTTGCCGGCGCCCGTCGGACCGACGATCGCGACGGTCTGGCCGGGCTCGACGCGGAACGACAGGTCGCGGATCAGCGGGCGCTCGGGCGAGTACGAGAACGACACGTGGTCGAACTCGATCACGCCGCGGCCCTCGACGACCTCGGGCGCGTCGGCGGCGTCGGCCCCCTGCTCGTCGGCGTCGATCAGCTCGAACACGCGCTCGGCCGATGCGGTGCCGGACTGCACGACCGCGGCCATGCCGCCGAGCTGGGCCAGCGGCTGCGTGAACTGCTGCGAGTACTGGATGAACGCCTGCACGTCGCCGAGGCGGAGCTGGCCGCTCGCGACCATCAGCCCGCCGAGCACGGCGATGCCGACGTAGGAGAGGTTGCCGACGAACATCATGCCCGGCATGATGACGCCGGCCAGGAACTGCGCCTTGAACGCGGCCTCGTAGAGCTCCTCGTTCTCGGCGCGGAACTTCTCGCTCGCGTCCTTCTCGCGGCCGAACACCTTGACGAGCGCGTGGCCCGAGAAGGACTCCTCGACGCGCGCGTTGAGGCGGCCGACCTTCTTCCACTGGATGCCGAAGGCCGCCTGCGACTTCGGGCCGATGATGCCGAAGATCACGCCCATGAGCGGGAGCGCGACGAGCGCGACGAGCGAGAGCTGCCACGAGATGGAGAACATCATCACGAGCACGCCGATCACGGTGAGGACGCTCGTCAGCGCGCTCGAGAGCGACTGCTGCATCGTCTGCGTGATGTTGTCGATGTCGTTGGTGACGCGCGAGATCAGCTCTCCGCGCTGCGTGCGGTCGAAGTAGCTGAGCGGCAGGCGGTGGATCTTCGCCTCGACCTGCTCGCGCAGGTTGTACATGGCGCGGACCATGATCACGTTGATCACGTAGCCCTGGATCCACGACAGGACCGAGGCGACCACGTAGAGCAGCAGCACGATGATCACGATCTGGCTGAGCCGCACGAAGTCGATGCCCTCGCCCGGGGTCAGCGTCGCGGCCCCGACGATGTTCGCGAGGTCGTCCTGCCCGGCGGCGCGGAGCTGCTCGACCACCTGCTCCTGCGTCACGCCCGCGGGCAGCTGCAGCGAGATGAAGCCCTCGAAGATGATGTTGGTCGCCTCGCCGAGCACCTTCGGGGCGATCACGGTGAGGACCACGCCGATCGCGCCGAGCAGCGACACGAACGCGAACGACCACTTCCACGGCGCGAGCAGGCCGATCATGCGGCGGAAGCTGCGCCCGAAGTCCTGGGCCTTGCCGGGGGCGACGGCGTTCCAGTCGCCCGAGTTGACGCGGGCCTCCTCGGCGAGCTGCTGCTCCTCGATCTCGTCGAGCGTGAGCTCGGCGGCGGGCGTGACTCCCGGCGCGGCGATGGGCATCTCGGCGCCGCGCCGGCCGCGGCCGCGGGGGGACTTGGACTCGGCGCTCATGCCTGTGCCTCCACTCCGAGCTGGGATTCGACGATCTCGCGGTAGGTCTGGCAGGTCTCGACGAGTTCGTCGTGCCGGCCGAGCCCGACCACGCGGCCGTCGTCGAGCACGACGATCCGGTCGGCGTCGGTGATGGTCGACACGCGC
>DASTQT010000022.1:0-2270 GCA_035761605.1 Agromyces sp.
CGGCCGGTGCTACTCGACCACCGGGGGTGCGGCTCCGCCGCTCGCTACTCGACCAGCGAGGCCGGCTCGTCGAGCACGACGCCGTGCCGGTCGGCGAGCACGCGGCGCGTGGCCTCGATCTCGGCGCGGCGCGCAGCGGCATTCCAGCCGAGCTCGTCGCCGACGACCTCGGCGAGCTCGTCGAGCAGCAGCGGCGTGAGCGCGCCGGTGAACGCGAGGCTCGTTCGGCGGAACACCAGGTCGGCGAGGTGCACGACCCGTTCGTTCCGGGCGAGCCACGCGATCTCCTCGCGGCTGTATCCCTCGTGACCGGCGAGCGGCGTCTCGGGTCCGTCCTCGACGACGCGGATGAGCGCCTCAGCGCGCGTGCCGTACCGGTCGAGCAGCTGCTCTGCGCGGGGGCGGCCGACCCCGTCGCCGTGGCCGGCGATCCACACCAGCCGCGCGTCATCCGTCGTCGGGAACCCGGCTCCGCCGCCGATCGGCAGGCCCGTGGTGGAGCGCACGCGCGGGCGGCCGACGAGGTCGAGGACCTCGTCCGCGAGGTGCTCGGCGAGGGCGCGGAAGGTGGTCCACTTGCCGCCCACGAGGCTCAGCAGGGTCGTGCCCGGGCGCTCCGCGACATCCGCCCGCTCGATGCGGTAGTCGCGGCTGACGAAGCCGGGCTGGGTGTCGTCGTGGCGCGGCAGCGGCCGCACCCCCGAGAAGCGGTAGACGATCTGCGAACGGTCGACCCGGATGCCTGGGAAAACGTGCGCGACGAGGTCGAAGAAGTAGTCGACCTCGGCCTCGGTGCACACCGCGGGCTCGCGCATGTCGTGCTCGAGGTCGGTGGTGCCGACCATGACGCGGCCCTTGAGCGGGTAGATCAGCACGATCCGGCCGTCCTCGTGCTCGAAGAAGATCTCGCGTCCGCCGGTCGCCTCGAGCAGTTCGGGGTGGTCGAGCACGATGTGCGAGCCCTTGGTGCCGCCCATGAAGGCCGTCTCGCGACCGAGCTGCGCGTTGGTGAGGTCGGTCCACGGGCCGGAGGTGTTGACGACGACGTCGGCGGCGAGGTCGAACTCGTCGCCCGTGACCGCATCGCGAACGCGCACGCCGCGCGCACCGAAGCCGACGGCCTCGAGGTGGTTGGCGGCGCGCGCGTGCGGCCCGGCCGCGAGCCCGTCGAAGAGCACGTCGAGCGCGAGCCGCTCGGGGTCGTGCATGCTCGCGTCGTAGTAGGTCGCGGTGTACTTCAGGCCGGGGTTCAGCGCGGGCAGCTCCTCGAGCGAGCGGCTGCGGCCGAGGAACCGGTGCCGGGGCACGCTGCCGCCGTCCCGCGAGAACGCGTCGTAGATCGTCAGGCCGGTCTTGATGAGGGCGGCGCCGCGCTCGGTGGGCCGGCCCTGCCGGTGCGTGAGGAACCGTAGCGGCGCCGACAGGATGCCGGAGAAGGTCGAGTAGATCGGCACGGTCGTGCGCAGCGGCTTGACATAGTGGGGCGCGGTCTTCAGGAGCCCGTTGCGTTCCTGCACCGACTCCTGCACGAGGCGGAACTCGCCGTTCTCGAGGTAGCGGATGCCGCCGTGGATCATGTGGCTCGAGGCGGCCGACGCGCCCGAGACGAAGTCGTCGCGCTCGACGAGCACGACGTCGACGCCCTGCAGCGCGAGGTCGCGGAACGTGGCGATGCCGTTGATGCCGCCGCCGATGATCACGACGTCGGCGGTGGGTCGGGCGCGCAGCGCCGACACCTCGGCGCGGGCGCGGGGCGCGTGGTTCGGTCGGGTCGTCGTCGACGTGGTGGGCGACATCGCTGTCCTTTCGAGCTGGAGCACGGCGGCTTGCATCTGCGGGCCGCCTGTGGATGAATACATCGTGGGCACAGGCGCACATGCTTGCAAGCCGAATGAACAAACGTGCAAGGAGGCGTTCGATGACGGTGACGGATGCCGCGGGGCAGGCGCTCGAGGGCGAGCTGCCATCGGGCAAGACCCGCGACGCGCTGCGCGCGGCGCACCTGTACTACCTGCAGGACCTCACGATGGACGCCATCGCCAAGGAGCTGCACACCTCGCGATCCTCGGTCTCGCGCCTGTTGAGCCATGCGCGCGCGACGGGGCTCGTCGAGATCTCCATCCACTCGCCGCTCGACCTGCCGAGCCGCATCGAGCGCGAGATCCTCGAGCAGCACGAGGTGCGTGCGCATGTGGTGCCCGTGCCCGACCACGCGAGCGACGTCGACCGCCTCGATCGCGTCGCGCTCTCGGCCGCCCGCATCCTCGGCC
>DASTQT010000023.1:0-2519 GCA_035761605.1 Agromyces sp.
TCTTCGTCGTGGGTGCCCGCTTCGACGACGGGTCGCGGCGCGTGCTCGTGACGAGCCTCGCCACCGAACCCGTGGCCCTGGACGTGATCGTGGACGAGCGCCGGCGCGCGGTCGAGGTCGCGCCCTTCGACGTCGTCGTGATCGACCTCGACGCCACCTGAACGCGCGGATCGGCCTCCCGCGCGCGACGCGCGGGAGGCCGATCCGGTTCAGGGCGTGAGCGCGTCAGCGCCGGAAGTGCGAGCCCAGTCGCTCGCCGGCGTGCCCGGCCGCGGTCGGCGAGGCCTTCGCCGTGCCGCTCACCGAGCTCGTCGACATCGCGTACGTGAGGATCGCGTGCGCGGCGGCATCCGCCATCTCCTCGAGCGCGAGCGTGTTGATGTTGGTGATCGTGCCGCCGTACTCGAGCGCACCGTCGTACGCCTCGTTGAGCGCTTCGTACAGTTCGGCGTCGGCACCGTCGGTGATCGGGTCCATGCTGTCGCACGCCTGGTGGTAGCACGGGTCATACGAGACGGGATCGCCGTCGAAGGTGGCGAGGCCGCCGTAGAGAGGCACCTGGTCGGGCGTCTTGGCGTCCTCGGCACCGGTGAACAGGCCGCCGGCGGGGATGCCCGCGGAGATGAACGCGTCGTAGTCCGAGCGTCCGTCGAAGGCGGTCGGCTCCGAGGCGAGGTCCTGCGAGTCGAAGTACTCCTCGAAGACCCGCTCGATGTTGCCGCTGCCGGTCGGGCCCTTGATGCCGAACGCGTCGCCGCTGCCGTCGTAGATGAACCGGGCGTAGTTCGGCGAGCCGATCATGTCGAAGTTCAAGTACAGCTCGATGTCCTTCTGCTGCTTCTTCGACAGCGAGTCGACGTAATACTGCGAGCCGACCAGGCCGGCCTCCTCGGCGCCCCACCATGCGAACCGCACGGTGTTGCGCGGCTCGATGCCGGTCTCCGCCATCTGCAGCGCGATCTCGAGCAACGTCGCCGAGCCGGTGCCGTTGTCCTCGATGCCGGGGCCGTCGGGCACCGAATCGAGGTGGGCGCCGGCCATCACGACGCGGTCGTCGCGGCCGGTCGGGGTCTCGGCGATGAGGTTGGACGTCTCGACGCCGAGCTCGATCAGCGTGTCGGTCCTCAGGCGGACGGTCACCGTGCCCTCGTCGAGGAGTGCGGCGAGCTCGTCACCGATCTCGAAGGAGGTGCCGACGACCGGGATCGGGTCGCTGAACTGGTCGCCGAGCGTCGGGTTGAGCGTCTCGGTTCGTCCTTCCTGGCCCTCGTTGAAGATGATGACGCCGACCGCGCCGGCGTCGTACGCGTTCGCGGCCTTGACCGAGAAGTCGCACGTGCCGCGCTGGACGAGCGCGATGTTGCCGGCGGTGAAGTCGGCGAAGTCCTCCGCCTCGCAGCCGCTGTTCGACGTGCTCGCCGTCGCACCCGGGGGAAGGACCAGGTCCACCGCTTCCAGGGTCGCGGTCACATCGCCACTGCCTGAATACTCCGCGGTGAAGAAGTCGACACCCGGTTCATATGCCGGAAGGTCGGGAGAGGTCACGTCGAACACGGGATCCGACAGCTCGCGGAACGAGTTGAACAGGAAGTCCTGCCTGGTCACCTCGTAGCCGGCTGCCGAGAGGAGCTCCGCGATGTAGTCGACGGACTCGTCGTACCCCTCGGTGCCGCTTGCGCGCGTGTCGCCGTTGTCGTCCGCGATCGTCTGGAGCTCATCGAGATGCCCCATGATCGCGTCGGCGGTCACGGCCTCCCGGAGTTCGCTCGTATCCGTCGGCACGGCGGCGTTGGCGGTGGTGGCGGCCAGGGTGATAGCGGCGGTGACCGCAACGACTCCCATGGCCGATCTGCTGATTCTCTTCACGGTGTCTCCCTGCGACTCTGCAGTGGTGTCGGGCGTGTCAGCCCGTCCGGAACGACGGCGGAGATTGCTTGGGGGCTTCCGCCGACCCGTCCACTCTCGGCACATCACCGCCTGCGGGTCAAGGGGGTTCCCCGGGGCCGACGAGTGTGCAGGCGGGCTCAGGCCGCGCCGGCGTCGCCGCGCGGCCCGACCGCGAGCCCGGAGAGCCTGGCCGAGGCCGTCGTCATGTGCGCGGCCATCGCCGAGGCCGCCGCGTCGGGGTCGCGCGCCTCGAGCGCGCGGAACACCGCTTCGTGCTCGGCGAGCGCGATGCTCGCCTGCGCCTGGTCCTGCACGGCGCGGTCGACCCACACGCGCAGCAGCGAGCGCACGATCTGCAGCAGGTCGAGCAGCACGGAGTTGCCGGCGCTGGAGGCGAGCTCGTGGTGCCAGGCGAGGTCGGCCTTGACGAAGGCCTTGAGGTCGCCGTCGACGTTCGCCCCGGTTCGGGCACCTATCTGCGCGGCACCGCCAGCGAACTGCTCCCCCAGAGCCTCAGCTGGGGCGTGCTCATCGGCGAACGCAGCACCGCCGAGCTCCTCGAGCTCAGGTCGGGGCTCGAGATCTACGTCGCCCGACTGGCCGCCGATCGCCTGACCGACGAGGAGCTCGCG
>DASTQT010000024.1:0-5548 GCA_035761605.1 Agromyces sp.
CCAGTCGCCCGCCTGGAGTGCCGTCTGCTTGTCCTCGAGCGCCTGCCGGGCGCGGTTGAGCAGCGCCTGCAACTCGGTGCTCTCGGTCGGGGGCTGCTCGGTCCCCTCGTCGGGCGGCGTGCCCGGCTCGGTCGGCTCGACCTCCTCGTCGCCGGCAGCGGCGCCCGAGTCGCCGCCGAACAGCACGTTCAGGGCCTCGTCGAGGGTGTCCTGGAACGCGATCTGGTCGCCGAACGCCACCAGCACCTTCTGCAGCAGCGGATAGCTCGTCTCACCGGTCGAGCGGACGTACACGGGCTGCACGTACAGCAGGCCTCCGCCGACGGGGATCGTCAGCAGGTTGCCGTTGATCACGTCGGACTGGCCCTGCCGCAGGATGTTCAACTGCGCGGAGATGGAGGTGTCGCCGTTGAAGCGGTTCTGCACCTGGCCCGGGCCCGGCACGTTGTCGTCTTCTGGCAGGTTCAGCAACCTGAGCTTGCCGTAGCCGTCGGAGCGTTCGCCGTCCTCCGCGCCGGCGTTGGAGTCGACGGCGAGGTAGCCGCGGAGCACGTTGCGACTCGCCGAACCGCGCGCCTCGGGGATGAAGGTCGAGTAGATCGAGTACGTCGGCTGGTCCTGCCCGGGCATCTGCATGGTCAGGTAGTACGGAGGCTGGAGCAACGTGGTCGCCTGGCCCTGGGTCGGGTCGAGCGGCGTGGTCCACGCGTCCTCGCGCGAGTAGAACGCGTCGGCCTCGTCGACGTGGTAGCGGCCGAGCACGGCGCGCTGCATCTTGAACAGGTCGGCCGGGTACCGCACGTGGCTCATGAGCTCGCCCGACATCTCGCTCATCGGCTCGATGGCGCTCGGGAAGACCTTCTGCCACGTCTCGAGGATGGGATCCTCGGTGTCCCACGCGTAGAGGGTCACCGAGCCGTCGTACGCGTCGACGGTCGCCTTCACCGAGTTGCGGATGTAGTTGACCTCGTCGAACGCGAGCGGCTGCTGCACGCTTCCCTCGCTGTCGGAGATCGCCTCGCTGTAGCTCACCTTGTTCGAGTACGGGTACTGGTCGGAGAGCGTGTAGCCGTCGACGATCCATACGATGCGCCCGTCGACGACCGACGGGTACGTGTCGGCGTCGAGCGTGAGGTACGGCGCGACCTTCTGCACGCGCTCGATCGGCGAACGGTCGTAGAGGATCTGCGAGTCGTTGCTGACCTGGTCGGAGAGGAAGATCTGCTCGGACTGGAACTTCAGCGCGTACACGAGCTTGGTGAAGAGGTTGTCGAGCTGCGGCCCGCCGTCGCCCGCGAACGTCGTCTGCTGCGGGTCGCCCTCGCCGCCGGCCGGGAAGTCGAGCTCGATCGCCTGCTCGCCCTCGGGCGCGCCGACGATGGAGTAGTCGGGCGAGTTCTCGCCGAAGTACACACGCGGCTCGAACTCCGGCAGCGTCCCGGTCGATGGGATGCCCGACTGGATGAACACGGGCTGCCCGTCGCTCGAACGCTGGTTGCCCGCGGCGGCGACGAGCCCGTACCCGTGCGTGTACACGAGGTGGCTGTTGAACCAGGTCTGCGCGTCGCCGAGGCCCTCGAGGTTCAGGTCCCGGATGGCGACGACCGTGTCCTGCGACGTGCCGTCGATCTCGTACCGGTCGACGTCGAGGGTCTCGGGGAACTGGTAGTACTGGCGGAACTGCTCGAGCTGCCGGAAGGCCGGGCTGATGACCGCCGGGTCCATGAGGCGGATGCTGGCGGTCGTCGCGGCGTCCTCGCGGAGCGCGCCGGGCTCGGCGTCGGTCTTCGCCTCGTACGGGATCTCCTCGATGTCGTCGACGCCGAACGCGGCGCGCGTGAGGTCGATGTTGCGCTGGATGTACTCCGCCTCGAGCGTCCGCGCGCTCGGGTCGACCTGGAACCTCTGGACCACCCACGGGTACAGCGAGCCGATGAGCAGGCTCGACACGATGAGCAGCACGGCGCCGATGAGCGGGAGGCGCCAGCGGCCGAGGATCGCGGTGATGAGGAAGAGCACGGCCACGACCGCGGCGATGACGGCGAGGATCTGCCGCCCGGGAATCGTCGCGTTCACGTCGGTGTACGAGGCGCCCGTGATGAGCGAGCCCGCCTCGGTGACGGTGGCGTACTGGTCGAGCCAGATGCTGAGCGCCTGCAGCAGCAGGTAGATGCCCGCGGTGATGGCGATCTGGATGCGCGCGGCCTTCGAGATCACGACCTCGCGACCGCTGACCCGGATGGCGCCGTAGAGGTAGTTGGTGGCGATGACGAGCAGGCCCGAGAGCAGCACCACCGCCGAGGCGAAGCCGACGATCGAACGGTAGAACGGCAGCTCGAACACGTAGAAGCCGACATCGAGGCCGAACTGCGGGTCGGCGATGTCGAACGGCGTGCGGTTCAGCCACACGAGCACGGAGTCCCACCGGCTGGCCGTCGAGACGCCGGCGAAGATGCCGAGCACGATCGGGATGCCGTACATCGCGAGGCGGCGGAGCGGCTCGAAGATCTCCTGGTAGCGGTCGAGCTGCGAGTTGAGCTTCGCGTAGACCGGGCGCGTGCGGTAGGCGACCTGGATCGAGATCCACACCGGCAGCGCCATCGCGGCGAAGCCGACGAGGAAGAGCACGATGCGGGAGATCCACTCGGTCGCGAGCACCTCGACGAAGCCGAGCTGCTGGTACCAGAGCACGTCGGCGTAGATGCCGGCGAACACGAAGAAGGCCACGACGAGCGCGCCGACGATGCCGATCGTGATCGCGATCGGCGCGCGGCGGCGCGGCATCCTCGGTTCCTGCGGCTGTGCTGTGGACACTTCTCGGCCTCATTCGGGTCGGGACGGGATCGAGATCCCATCCTATGGTCGCCAGACTTGGAAACGGCTGCGGGCCTCCGCCGGACCGTCGGGCCCGGTCAGGCCTCGCAGCGGGCGAACGTGGAGGTGTCGCCGCCGTCCGCGACGGTCTCGACGATGGTGCGCGCCTCGTCGAGCGTCGACACCGCGAACACCTCGAGCCCGTCGGGCACGTTGCCGGCCACCTCGTCGCAGTTCGCCTCGGGTGCGAGGAACCAGTCGGTGCCGTGATCCTTCGCGCCCCAGAGCTTCTGGCGGATGCCGCCGATGCCGCCGATCGATCCGTCGGAGTCGATGGTGCCGGTGCCCGCGACCAGCTCGCCGCCCGTCATGGCGCCGGGCGTGAGCTTGTCGACGATGCCGAGCGCGAACATCATTCCGGCGCTCGGCCCGCCGACGTCGTCGAGCCGGATCTGCACGTCGATCGGGAACTCGTACCGCATGCGCACGCCGACGCCGAGCACGGCCTGCCCGCCGACGGCCTCGGGCGTGGCCTCGAGCGCGAGCGTCTCGCCGCCGCGGAGCACGTCGAGTTCCGCGGGCGTCTCGGTGCCGTGCTCGCCGAGCGCCGTCCGCAGCTCGTCGATCGAGTGCACCTCGGTGCCGTCGACCGCGAGGATGACGTCGCCCTCCTCGAGCACGCCTTCCGCGGGCGTGCCCTCGCCGACGCCGAGGACGACGACCTCGCGCGGGAAGTCGTACCCGAGCTCGACGAGCGCCGCGGCGATCGCGTCCTGCTGCGAGTCGACCATCTGGGCCTCGTTCTGGGCGTCGCGGTCCTCCTCGGTCAGGCCGGGCGGGAAGACCGACTCGATCGGCACGACGGCGCGGCGCGGATCGAACCAGGCTGCCGTGACGTCCAGCCAGCCCGGTGTCCGGCCCGGACGGCCGACCGCGGCGACCGTCAGCAGGTCGAGCGAACCCTCGGTCGGATGGGTCTCCTCGTCGGGGATCTCGATCAGCGGGATCTCCTCGCCGTCGACCTCGGTCGTGCCGAGCGTGTCGTAGATCGGCCCGGGCTGCTGGATCACGTACGGCGACGGCAGCAGGGCGAAGACGAGGCCGATCACGACGGCGATGCCGACCGCGGCCCAGCCGATGCGCTCGCGCCGCGATCGCGGGCTCGCCGAATCCGTCTCGGGCCCGAACAGCGACATGCCCCGACATCCTTCCCGGGCCCCCGCATGGCGACCCCACCGGGGCCGGCGCTGTTCGCGACGGGCGGACACCCGGAAGGTCAGCCTAGGCCATTTCCCGGGAAGGAAGCGGGGCGGCGGCGGTAGCGTGGAATGCCGAACGAGGGAGGTGGCCCGAGTGGCCGAAGGCGACGAGGAACGCGACCGGAACCCCGAGGACGAGTTCCGCGACATGCTCCGCGAGCTGTTGTCGGGGTCGGGCGGCATCGACCCGTCGAAGCTCGCCGACGCGGCGGGCCTGCCGAGCGATCCGGCGAGCCTCGCGGCGATCTTCAGCCAGCTGCAGCAGGCGATGCAGCGGTCGGAGGACGAGGGCATCGACTGGTCGCTCGCGCTCCGGCAGGCCGAGCAGCGCGCGTCGACCGGTCAGCGCCAGGTCGAGCCGGCCGAGGCCGAGCGGCTCGACGCCGCGTTCGACCTCGCAGCGCTCTGGCTCGACGAGGTCGTGGATGTCACGGCGCTGCCGGGCACGCCCGAGCTGCTGACCCGGCGCTCGTGGGCGGCCGCGACGCTGCCGATCTGGTCGCAGCTGGCCGAACCCGTCGCCCTCAGCATCGCCGACTCGCTGACGCGCGTCATGAGCGAGCAGGCGCCGGAGGAGCTGCGCTCCATGATCCAGGGCGCGAGCCGGATGATGCGCGGCATCGGCGGCGCGATGTTCGCCATGCAGCTCGGGCAGGTCGTCGGCCAGCTGTCGACCGAGGTGGTCTCCGGCGGCGACGTCGGCATCCCGCTGCTCGAGGACGGACGCGCCGCGCTGCTGCCGCAGAACATGGCCGAGTTCGGCGAGGGCCTCGACATCCCGAGCGACCAGGTCGAGCTGTACCTCGCAGTGCGCGAGCTCGCGCACGCACGGCTGTTCCGGCACGCGAGGTGGCTTCGACTGCACCTGATCACCGCGATCACCGCGTTCGCGCGGGGCATCGACGTCGACGTCGAGCGGCTCGAGGAGCTCGCCGAAGGCTTCGACCCGTCGAACACCGACGAGCTGCGCGACGCGGTCGCGAACGGCGCGCTCCTCCGCCCGAAGAGCCCCGAGCAGGAGGCGGCGCTCGCCCGGCTCGAGACCATGCTCGCGCTCGTCGAGGGCTGGGTCGATGTGGTGACGGCGGACGCCACGTCCCGCCTGCCGAAGTCCGACTCCGTCGCCGAGACCATCCGTCGCCGCCGCGCGACGGGCGGCCCGGCCGAGTCCGCACTCGCGACGCTCGTCGGGCTCGAGCTGCGCCCGCGCCGGCTGCGGGATGCCGCGGCGATGTGGCGGGCCGTGACGGATGCCGTGGGCGTCGCCGCGCGCGACGCGCTGTGGGCGCACCCCGACCTGCTGCCGACCGCGGCCGACCTCGACGATCCGGCGCCGCTCGCGGCCCGGCTCGCGGCCGGAGGCCAGGCCGCCGGCGAGGCCGACGCCGAGTTCGACGAGGCGCTCGAGGCCCTGCTCCGCGGCGAGCTGCCCGACGCCGGCGACACGGAGGGCGACGAGCGGGCCTGACCCCAGG
>DASTQT010000025.1:0-3008 GCA_035761605.1 Agromyces sp.
ACCCCGACCGCTACGACGCCGTCGTGCTCACGGGCACCGCGTGGCTGCAGCTCGGCTGGGCGAACCTCGGCGATCTCAACAAGCCCTTCGCCCGACCGGGCGGCACGCCGGTCGAGTGGTTGAGCCGCGATCCGGCCGTCCCCGCGGCGTTCATGGCCGATCCCTACACGACCGAGCGAACGCTGCAGCAGCTGTTCGGCTGGCCGCAGTCCTTCTCGCTCATCCGGCGGCCGTCGAAGCGGATCCCCAGCGAGCTGCCGCTGCTGATCATGGTCGGCTCCGACGATCCGGTCGCCGGCGAGCGGAGCGCGCGGGCGCTCCTGAAGGACTACATCCGGCGTGCGCACCTCGTCGACGCGACGCTCATCGTCTACGACGGCGCCCGCCACGAGCTGTTCAACGAGACGAACCGCGAAGAGGTGCGGGCCGACCTCATCCGCTGGCTCGACGAGCGCTTCGCCGTCGACTGACCTGTGGTGATCGAGTAGCACCGCCGAAGGCGACGCGTATCGAGATCACCCTCGCGGCGACACGTTGAAGCCGAGCAGCCGCGCGCGTCGCTGCCCGTCGAGCTCCTCGAACCTGAGGTCGGTGAGCGCGCAGTTCTCCACCACCGGGAACAGCTCGCGGTACCGGTCGGGATCGATGCCGAGGAGCTCGCACAGCACGAGCCGCATGAGCGTCGCGTGCGTGACGACGAGCACGCGTCCGTGCGGGAACTCGTCGACGAGCTCGAGCAGTGCCGGCAGCGCCCGGGCGACGCCCTCCATGCCCGACTCGCCCGCGGGCATGGGCTGGCGGGCCGGATGGCGCTCGAACGCCTTCCACTCGGCCGGCATCCGTTCGTCGAGCTCGGCCGGGGTGAGTCCCTCGCCCGACCCGAAGTCGATCTCGACGAGACGGGGGTCGATGCGCGCCTCGAGACCAGTGGCAACCGCCGCCGGCTTCGCCGTGAGCCGCGCTCGCTGCAGCGGGGATGCGACGATCGCCGAGAGCCGCGCCCGCGTCGCCCACGCGCCGAGCTCGTCGGCCTGCACGAGCCCGTGGTCGGTGAGCTCGACGTCGGACGAGCCCGCGTAGCGGTGCTCGGCGTGCCAGACGGTCTCGCCGTGGCGGGCGAGGAAGAGCGTCGTCATCGCGGCCTCCGTTTCGCGGTTTCGACGCCGGCCGGTCACGCGCGGGCGCCCCTGCGCCGAGCCTACGCCCGTGTCCCACGTCGCGCTCCGCGTCCGCGCTTCAGCGGCACGCACCGCCGGCGATCTGCAGGAGAGCCGGCGATGCACAGGGCCGATCCTGCGCGAACGCCATGCAGATCGCCGGATCCCCTGTCGAAGGGGTGAGGCGGTCGCGGCATCCGTAGGCTGGAGCCCATGCACGGTGAGTACAAGGTCCCCGGCGGCAAGCTCGTGGTCGTCGACTTCGACGTCGAGGGCGGGGCGATCCGCAACGCGCGCGTCGCCGGCGACTTCTTCCTCGAACCCGACGAGGCGCTCGACGACATCAACGGGGCGATCGAGGGGCTGCCCGCGGCATCCGATGCCAAGCAGATCGCCGCGGCGATCACAAAGCGCCTTCGCCCCGACGCGGTCATGCTCGGCTTCTCGGCCGAGGCGATCGCCGTCGCGGTGCGCCGCGCCCTGACGGATGCCAGGACCTGGTCCGACTACGAGTGGGAGATCGTGCACGACCCCGCCGTGCCGCCGCGCGTCCACCTCGCGCTCGACGAGGTGCTCGCGACGCGCGTCGGCGAGGGGCGCCGCAAGCCCACCCTGCGGTTCTGGGAGTGGGAGGAGTCGGCCGTCGTGATCGGCTCGTTCCAGTCGGTGAGGAACGAGGTCGATCCGGATGGCGCGTCCCGCTACGGCTTCGACGTCGTGCGCCGCATCTCGGGCGGCGGCGCCATGATGATGGAGAAGGGCAACGTGGTCACGTACTCGCTCTACGTGCCGGCCGAGCTCGTGCAGGGCATGAGCTTCGCCGACTCGTACGCGTTCCTCGACGACTGGGTGCTGCAGGGCCTGCGCTCGCTCGGCATCGAGGCGACGTACCAGCCGCTCACCGACATCGCGAGCCCGGCCGGCAAGCTCGGCGGCGCCGCACAGAAGCGCCTCGGCTCGGGCGGCGTGCTGCACCACGTGACCATGGCGTACGACCTCGACAACGCCAAGATGCTCGAGGTGCTGCGCATCGGGCGCGAGAAGATCAGCGACAAGGGCATCGCGTCGGCGGCCAAGCGCGTCGATCCGCTGCGCTCGCAGACGGGCCTGCCGCGCGCCGAGATCATCGAGCGTCTGAAGGAGACCTTCACGGAGCTGTACGGCGCGACGACGGGGTCGGTCACCGCCGATGAGCTCGCCGAGGCCGAGGCACTCGTCGCCTCGAAGTTCGCGACCGAGGAGTGGCTGCAGCGCGTGCCCTGACCCCACGCGGTCTCGCGGGCCTCCTGCTGCGAACAGCACAGCGGAGATACGATCCGGCACGCCGGCGAATCCGTTCCGACTCCGGCGCGCCGGATCGTATATCCGCCGGAATGGACGGGGCGGGAGCGACGGCGCAGAGCCGAGCGACGCCGACGGGGCTGTGGAACCCCTGAACGTGAGCGGTCGTCACTCCGTCTAGACTCGCCGGGTGGACTGGTGGATGATCCTCCTCATCGGAGGCGCGGTGATCGTGCTCGGACTCGTCGCGACCCGTCTCGGGTGGATCGACCTGTCCGACAAGACCAAGCGCGGCAAGCCGTCGGGCGCGGCCGTCATGATGATCGGCGACGAGGTCTTCGCGCCGCGCAAGTACGAGGCGCAGATCGAGGTCGACCGCCAGGCGCGCCTGCCCGTGCCCGCCCCGGTCCCCGGCGACGGCGACAAGGGCATCGCGTACGCCGCGGCCGACGCCGATGACGACGATCCCGACCGGTTCCGGGGCCGCATCCGGCTCGACGTCGAGCGCTGACGCGCCCCGCCGACGGCGTCACGGTCGCTCCGGCGACGGATGCCGCGCCGCGCCGTCAC
>DASTQT010000026.1:0-3301 GCA_035761605.1 Agromyces sp.
GACGGCGGATGACGCGGCGGTCTTCGCGCGCGCGTTCTCTCTGTCGGGCGTCCCGGGTCCCGGGTTCGGCGCGGGCGAGGAGCTGCCCGAGATGGGCGAGGCGCCGGCGCCCGCGCCCGGGGACGTGGTGACGCGCGGACCGCTCGAGGTGCCGCCTGTGACGCCGGTGCCGCCGATGCCCGCGCCGGAGGCGCCCGCCCCGCCGATGCCTGCTCCGGCGCCCGTTCCGACGGTGCCCGCGCAGATCCAGGCCGAGATGAAGCCGATCGTCGCCGCCGGCTCGGCCACCACGCTCCTCGTGCGGCTCAGCCGGGGCGTGATCGAGGCCTCGCCCGACGTGGTCGAGGATCGCGCCGACATCCCGGTGATCGCGGAGCGACCCGTCACGATCACCGTCGTCCCGCGCGGCTTCCGCTTCCCGATCGGCACGCTGCGCACCCGCTCGCTCCGGCTGCCCGCGACGGGCTCGGCGGAGGCGCGCTTCAAGCTCATCGCGGTCGACCGCGGCCCGGCCGAGGTGTCCGTCATCGTCCGGCAGGACTCCGAGCTGCCGCTCGCGACCCTCCGGCTCACGGTGGAGGTGGTCGGGTCCGACGATCACGACCAGACGGGCGTGGCCCGCGTCGCGGCATCCGTCACCGACCCCGACCCGGCGGTCGCGGCGCTGCCCACGATCCGGCTCGACGAGGAGCTCGTCGGCGGTCGCTCGACGCTGCATGCGGCGGTCTCGGCGGGTGGCGAGACGCACCGGTTCCGCGTGAAGGTCGGCGACAAGGCCCGATTCGTGCGGAACGTCGACGCGTCCATCGCGGGGCTGCGCGCCGAGCTCGCAGAGCTGCCGGCGTCCGAGCGCGCCGAGGTGTCGAACCGTCGACTCCGGCGGCTCGGTGCGGCGCTCGCCGACCAGCTCCTCGACCGGCGCGCGCGCGAGCTGCTCTGGGCGCACCGCGACGAACTCGACGGCCTCGTCGTGCAGACGACCGGCGAGGTCGACCTGCCGTGGGAACTGCTGCTGGTGCACGAACCCGGGCGCGAGCCATCCGCGGGCGACCGCTTCATCGCCGACTACGGCGCCACCCGCTGGGTGTACGACACCCCGCACCCCACCGCGATCCGGGTGCGGCGCAGCCGCGCCCGGTACCTCTGTCCCGAGTACTCGACGCCGGCGCTCGCGCTGGCGCGCACGGCAGGGGAAGGCGACGTCGTGCACCGCCGGTTCGGGGCGATCGCGGTCGAACCCGACGCCGCCGACGGGCTCGCGGCCCTCATGTCGGGCGGCTTCGACCTGCTGCACTTCGCCGGCCACGGCCGCTGGACCAGCGGCGCCGACCGGCGCCAGGAGCTCCTGCTCGGCGGATACCGCGACGACGACGCGACCCCGACGGGCCGCTACACCGACGCCGACGCGCGCCGCGACCTGCCGCACCGGCCCGCGTCCGAGGCGACGGGCCCGATCGTCGTGCTCAACGCGTGCGACGTCGGCCGCCTCCCATCCGGCGATCCGGGGCTCGGCGGGTTCGCCGAGGCGTTCCTGCGCGGCGGCGCCGGCGCGTTCGTCGGCTGCAGTTGGTCGGTCGGCGACGAACCCGCGAGTCGCTTCGTCGAGGCGTTCTACGACGAGCTGGCCGCGGGTTCCACGATCGCCCGAGCCGCGCGCGCCGGCCGCGACGCCGCGACGGCCGCGGGCGACGCGTCCGCGCTCGCGTACGCCGTGTACGCGCACCCCGACGCGCGCGTGCGCGTGGAGTGACGAGCCGCGCCATCCGCGACGGAGCGGTCGGCGCAGGAGGGGGAAGGGTCATGACCACCACCGAGACGAGGGCCGCGTCGAAGCTGAGCCCGAAGCGGCTCGCCGCGCTGCGCCCGCACGTCGTCAACCTGCAGGACGGACGCCTCGCCGCACGCGGCGCCCGTGCGCCGAAGACCGTCGACGAGTACACGTCGACCGAGGCCGACGTGCGCGAGATCTTCCGGACCCACCTGCCGGCGTTCATCGAGGAGCACCGGCCCGGTCCCGTCCCGGTCGTGGTGTGGGCGCACGGCGGCCTCGTCGACAAGGACGCGGGCTTCGCGATCGCCGAGCAGCAGGTCGAGTGGTGGAAGCGCAACGGCGTGTACCCCATCCACTTCGTGTGGGAGACCGGCATCTGGTCGGCCGTCGGCGACTCGCTCTCCCGCTGGGCGAGCGGCGGGCGCCGCGGATGGCTCGACGACGCGCGCGACAACTTCATCGAGGTCGCGGCGCGCCTGCTCGGCGGCCCCGGGATCTGGAACGACATGAAGGTCGATGCGGCCGCGGCATCCGCTGCCGACGGCGGAGCGCGCGTGGTCGCCGGAGAGCTCGCCCGGTTCGTCGAAGCGAACCCGAACGCGGTGTCGGTGCACGCCGTCGGGCACAGCGCCGGGTCGATCTTCCACTCGCACTTCCTGCCCGTGGCGCTCGACGCGGGCGTGCCGCGGTTCGAGACGGTGTCGTTCCTGGCGCCGGCCGTGCGGATCGACACGTTCGCCGAGAAGCTGCTGGCGCGGGCGAAGGACGGCGCGATCGAGCGCCTCGCGATCTTCAACATGGACGACGAGACCGAGCAGGCCGACACGTGCGTCGGGCTCTACGGCAAGTCGCTGCTGTACCTCGTGTCCCGCGCGTTCGAGTCGTCGAAGGACACGCCAATCCTCGGCCTCGAGAAGGACATCGCGCGCACCCGCGCGGTCGCCGCGTTCATCACCCGGCCGCCCGCCGCGGACGGCGAGCTCGTGCTCGCCCCGCGCGACCGCGGGCCCCGGTCGGGCAGCGGAAGCCGCTCGCACGGCGGCTTCGACAACGACATCGCCACGATGGACAGCGTGCTGCGGCGCGTCGCGGGCCGCGCCGACATCGACTCGTTCGGGACGGTCGCGGGCTCGCGGGAGATCCTGCTGCCCGAGCCGGTCGTCGACGATCCCGCTGCGACGAGCCGGGCGGGTCGCTCGAACCGGCGCGCGCTGTGCATCGGCATCGACGACTACCCCACGCCGCGCGACCGGCTCCGGGGGTGCGTCGCCGACGCGACCATGTGGCGCGAGGCGTTCGAGGCGCGCGACTTCGACGTGACATCGCTGACGAACGAGGGGGCGACGCGCGAGGCGATCCTCACCGCCATCCTGGACCTCGTGAGCGAGGCCGCCCCCGGCGACGTGCTCGCGATCCAGTACTCGGGCCACGGCACGACCGCGCCCGATCTCGACGGCGACGAGACCGTCGGCGAGGAGTCGGAGGACGAAGCGCTCTGCCCCGTCGACTTCCGCGACGGCGCGCTGATCC
>DASTQT010000027.1:0-2244 GCA_035761605.1 Agromyces sp.
CACTCGCGATCTCGGGTCAGCCGGTCAGTAGCGCTCGGCGACCTGCAGCCGACCGGATGTCGCAGCCTCCGCGAACGCGGCGTAGTCGCGCTCGTTCTGGTCGGCGTAGTCGACCGCGAACCGGGCGATCGCCTGGTCGAACCGGTCCGAGGAGCCGAGGTACGCCGCGATCGCGACGCGATCGCCGGCGCGCGCGTGGGCGCGGGCGAGCGTCTGCCCGCAGGCGATCGCGTACAGCTCGGCGCCGCGCGGCAGGATCGCCTCGATGTCGGCCGACCCCTTCCAGTCGTTGAGCTGCCGGAGGTAGAAATCGCGCTCGACTCCGTCGGGCGCGAGCACGCGCTGCCAGCCCAGGAACGGATCGCTCGCGGACTGCATGAGCCGCTGGCCGCGCACGACCCTCTCGCCGTGGTGATCGTATCGACTCGCCGGGAGGAACCGCTCGAGCACCGATGCCTCGGCCTGCTTCGCCTGAAGGATCAAGGGGTCCGCCTCGTCGCGGCCGCGCAGCAGCACGATCCATGCTCGCGTCCCGACGCTGCCCACGCCGACCACCTTCCGCGCCATGTGCACGTACGAGAACTCCTCGATCGGATGCCGCTCCCCGGGCAGCGTCGACCGGTACTGCCGCAGCATGCCCTGCATCCAGGTCTCGATATCGCCCCGCGTGCCCTCGCCCACCTGCAGGTCCTCGACCGGCATGATGAGCGGAGGATCCGCCGCGATGCGCAGCTCGCCGTCGACGACGCGCACCAGCTTGGTGAACGCCCGGACGCTGTCGCGCCTGCGCGCCTTCGCGAGCGTCGCCTGGGTGCGCTCGACCTGCTTGTCGCCGACCCGGTTCGCCGCGCGCTCGGCACGGATCCACTCCTCGAGGTGGTCGGCGTCGAGCCGGTCGTACCAGGCCTCGAGCACACCCGACTCGGCGGCCCGCCGCATCTGCTCCCGGTACCCCGACACC
Source organism: Agromyces sp. (assembly GCA_035761605.1). Lineage (GTDB taxonomy): Bacteria > Actinomycetota > Actinomycetes > Actinomycetales > Microbacteriaceae > Agromyces. Next base: position 962 of record DASTQT010000027.1, read on the forward strand.
ACGGCCAGCACGACGCGGGCGCGTTCCTTCACGGTGAAGTCGCGATGCCGTCCGGCGATCTCGAAGCTCGCGGCGAGGCGCTTGACGTCCCACTCCCACGGTCCAGGCAGGGTCTCGTCGAAGTCGTTGATGTCGAAGATCAATCGCCGCTCGGGCGAGGCGAACACGCCGAAGTTCGACAGGTGCGCGTCGCCGCAGATCTGGGTCGTGATCCCCGAGACCGGGGAGCCCGCGAGGTCGGAGGCCATGATGAGCGCCGCGCCGCGGTAGAAGTTGAAGGGCGACACGAGCATGCGTGCGTACCGGATGGGCACGAGCTCGGGCACCCGGGTCAGAGCCTGCTGCTCGAGCAACGAGACCGGGTCGGGCCGGTCGGACGACGGGGTCCATCCGGCATGCGACGAGCGCGGCACGCGGCGTCGGGCCGCGCGACCGGCTTCGGCACGGGCGGCGAAGTCGCTGCGGGGCGCGGAGTCGGCCGCGCCGTCCATCGCGGGGTCGCGCACGGCGTCGCTCACGGGGTGCCTCCTTCAGGCCGGGCCGCGCGACCCTTCCGTCGGCGCGGCGGTGCGTCATCCGGGATGCCGCGCGAGAACAGCAGCGCCCCGAGTGCGATCGCGATGAGCCCGACGAACGCGATGCGCAACGACTCGATCTGAGCCTCGCTGTACGCGCCCGCCAGGGTGTCCGCGTCGTCCTCCGAGAGGCCGGCCTCCTCGCCGATCTCGTCGACGCTCGACGCGGGCACGAGCTCGACGCCGCCGGCGGTCGCCTCGGACACGGACTGCTTGACGTCGTCGGGCAGGTCGCTCGCCGCGACCGTGCCCGCGAACGACGTGGTCAGGGCGCCGATCAGCACCGAGCCGATCAGCGCGGTGCCGAGCGACGAGCCGAGGTTCTGGAAGACGCCCTGCATGCCGCCGACCTCGCTCGACTTCTCCGGCCCGACGCTCGACATGTTGACGTTGCCGAGCTGGGAGGCGAGCAGGCCGAGCGCGGCTCCGGCCGTGAACATGCCGATGCCGAAGGCCGGGATGCGCAGCTCGACGTCGACGGACGCGAGCAGCACGATGGCCGACAGCGCCAGCACGGCCTGGCCGACACGGACGATCCGGCGCGGCGACCAGAGGCTCGAGAGCCGGGTTCCGGCGAACGAGAACAGGATGAGCGAGATCGAGAGCGGGAAGATCCGCAGGCCCGTCTCGAGCGCATCCATCCCGAGGGTCATCTGCAGGTACACGGGGATCATGAAGAAGAGGCCCGCGGTGACGGCGTACTGGGCG
>DASTQT010000028.1:0-5034 GCA_035761605.1 Agromyces sp.
CTCATCCTCGGCGCGGGCTGGCCGTTCCAGGCCGGCGGCGCGACGCCCTACCTCGACCGGGTCGGCGCATCGGAGCGGGTCTTCGGCGACACGTTCCACCACCCGGCCATCCGGGGCGTCGGCGCCTGACCCGCGGCGCACGCGATACGAACGGCCCCCGACGCACGTTGTCGGGGGCCGTTCGTATGCTCGGGCGATGACGAAGATCCAGTATTACGTCGCCTCCACGCTCGACGGGTTCATCGCCGACGAGCACGACGACCTGTCGTGGCTGCTCCAATTCGGCATGGCCGACTTCAGCGAGCACTACGAGCGGTTCTTCGCCGACGTCGGCGCGCTCGTGCTCGGGGCGACGACCTACGAATGGGTGCTGCGCGAGGGCGGCGGCTGGCCGTACGGATCGGTCCCGACGTGGGTGCTGACGCATCGCGAGCTCGGAGCGCCCGCCGGGGCCGACGTGCGGTTCGCGTCCGGGCCGGTCGAGCCGGTCGCCGCCGCGGCCGTCGCGGCCGCCGGGTCGCGGAACGTGTGGGTCATCGGCGGCGGACCTGTCGCAGCGCAGTTCCATGCGGCCGGCCGCCTCGACGAGCTCCTCGTCACCTACATGCCGGTCGCGCTCGGCCGCGGTCGCCCGCTCTTCCCGGTCGCGACGGTGACCCCGCCGCTCGCGCTCACCGGCGTCACCCGCCTCGGCGACGCCGTCGAGCACGTCTACCGAATCGGCTGAAGGCGCGGCCGGGCCGGACTCAGACGCGCGGCTGCGGGCTCGTGTCGGCCGGGACCTCGACGCCCGCGTTGCGGGCATGCGGCAGCTTGCTGCCGAGCACCATCGCGGTCACGTCCCGGGCGATGTGCTGCGGGGTCAGGCCGACGCGCTCCAGGATGTCGCCACGCGAACCGTGGTCGAGGAACTCGTCGGGCAGGCCCACCTCGGTCACCGCGGTGTCGACGCCCGCCTCGCGGAGGTCCTGACGGATCCGGGTTCCGATGCCGCCGACGCGGATGCCGTCCTCGATGCTGACGACGATGCGATAGTCGGCCGCGAGGTCCACGACGCTCTCGGGCACCGGGACCACCCAGCGGGGATCGACGACCGTCGCGCCGATGCCCTGCGCTTCGAGTCGCTCCGCGACCTGCAGGCCGATGCCGGCCATCGGGCCGACCGTGACGATGAGCACGTCCTTGCGCTCGGACTCGGCGAGCACGTCGACGCCGTCGTGGGTGCGACGCACCGCGTCGAACTCGGTTCCGACCGTGCCCTTCGGGAACCGCAGGACGGTCGGGCCGTCGGTCACCCGGACGGCCTCGCCGAGCTCCTCGGCCAGGCGCACGGAGTCGCGCGGCGCCGCGATGCGGATGCCCGGGACGACCTGCAGGATCGACAGGTCCCACACGCCGTGGTGGCTCGGACCATCAGGGCCGGTCACGCCGGCACGGTCGAGCACGAACGTCACGCCGGCCTTGTGCAGCGCGACATCCATCAGCACCTGGTCGAAGGCGCGGTTGATGAACGTCGCGTACACGGCGACGACCGGGTGCAGGCCGCCGAACGCGAGGCCCGCCGCCGACGTCGCGGCGTGCTGCTCGGCGATGCCCACGTCGAACACGCGTGCCGGGAAGCGCTCGGCCATGCGGTGCAACCCCGTCGGACGGAGCATGGCGGCGGTGATGCCGACGAGGCGCTCGTCGCGCTCGGCGAGGCTCACCAGCTCGTCGGCGAAGACGTTCGTCCACGATGGCGCGGACGCCGTCTCGAGGGACTCCCCCGTCTCGGGGTCGATCTGGCCCACCGCGTGGAACTGGTCGGCGACATCGTTGCGGGCGGGCTCGTAGCCGCGCCCCTTCTCGGTGATGGTGTGCACGATCACGGGGGCGCCGTACGACTTCGCCTGGCGCAGCGCCTCCTCGACCGCGCGCTCGTCGTGGCCGTCGATCGGCCCGATGTACTTGATGTCGAGGTTCGAGTACAGCGCTTCGTTGCCGCTGAACCGGCTGAGGAAGCCGTGCAGGCCGCCGCGCACGCCGCGGTAGATCGCGCGCCCGGGCGAGCCGAGCCGGTCGAACGCGCTGCGGCTGCGGAGGTGCAGCGTGCGGTACGACTGCTTGGTGCGGACCGAGTTGAGGAAGCGGGCCATTCCGCCGATGGTCGGTGCGTACGACCGGCCGTTGTCGTTGACGACGACCACGAGGTTGCGGGTGTTGTCGTCGGAGATGTTGTTGAGCGCCTCCCACGTCATGCCCCCGGTCAGCGCGCCGTCGCCGACGACGGCGACGACGTGCCGGTCGCCCTGCCCGGTCATCTCGAACGCCTTCGAGATGCCGTCGGCCCACGAGAGCGAGCTCGACGCGTGCGAGCTCTCGACGACGTCGTGCTCGGACTCGGAACGCTGCGGGTACCCGGCCATGCCGCCGGTCTTGCGGAGGCTGGAGAGGTCGCGGCGGCCGGTCAGCAGCTTGTGCACGTACGACTGGTGGCCGGTGTCGAAGATGACGGGATCGCGCGGCGAGTCGAAGACCCGATGGATGGCGATCGTGAGCTCGACCACGCCGAGGTTCGGGCCGAGGTGACCGCCGGTCTTCGACACGCTCTCCACGAGCACTTCACGGATCTCGCGCGCGAGCTCGTCGAGCTGGTCGTGCGTGAGCGCGTCGAGGTCGCGCGGTCCGCGGATCGTGTCGAGCAGCCTCATTCGTCGTGCCTCCGGAGCTGTGGGCGGCGGGTGCCACGGTGTCGTTCGAGTGTACGCCGGGGCACCTGAGAGCCCGGGCAGAGATCGGGGGCGGCGGGCCGAAGCCCGCCCCCCCCGGAATCGCGTCGCGTCAGACGAGGCTGCGCAGCACGTACTGCAGGATGCCGCCGTTGCGGTAGTAGTCGGCCTCACCCGGCGTGTCGATGCGGACGACCGCGTCGAACTCGACGGTCTGCTTGCCCTCGGGCGAGAACTCGCTCGGTTCGGCGACGACGTGCACCGTCTTCGGCGTGACGCCCTCGTTCAGCTGCTCGAGGCCCGTGATCGAGACGACCTCGGTGCCGTCGAGGCCGAGGGAGTCGGCCGACTCGCCCGCCGGGAACTGCAGCGGCACGACGCCCATGCCGATCAGGTTCGAGCGGTGGATGCGCTCGAAGCTCTCGGTGATGACCGCCTTGACGCCGAGCAGGCTCGTGCCCTTCGCCGCCCAGTCGCGCGACGAACCCGAGCCGTACTCCTTGCCGCCGAAGATGACGAGCGGCGTGCCCTGGGCCTGGTAGTTCCGGCTCGCGTCGTAGATGAACGACTGCGGGCCGTCGGCCTGGGTGAAGTCGCGCGTGAAGCCGCCCTCGACGCCGTCGAGGAGCTGGTTCTTCAGGCGGATGTTCGCGAAGGTGCCGCGGATCATGACCTCGTGGTTGCCACGGCGCGAGCCGTAGGAGTTGAAGTCCTTGCGGTCGACGCCGTGCTCGGTGAGGTACCGGCCGGCGGGGCTGTCGGCCTTGATGTTGCCGGCCGGGCTGATGTGGTCGGTCGTGACCGAGTCGCCCAGCTTCGCGAGCACGCGAGCACCCACGATGTCGGTGACCGGGGTCGTCTCCATCGTCATGCCGTCGAAGTACGGGGGCTTGCGCACGTAGGTCGACTCGGCGTCCCACTCGAAGGTCGCGCCGGTCGGCGTCGGCAGCGTGCGCCACCGCTCGTCGCCCTCGAACACGCTCGCGTACTGGTTCGTGAACATGTCCTTGTTGATCGACGAGTCGATCGTGGACTGCACCTCGGCCGTGTCGGGCCAGATGTCCTTCAGGAAGACGTCGTTTCCGTCGCGGTCCTGGCCGAGCGGGTCGGTCTCGAAGTCGAAGTTCATCGAACCGGCGAGCGAGTACGCGATCACGAGCGGCGGGCTCGCGAGGTAGTTCATCTTCACGTCGGGGTTGATGCGGCCCTCGAAGTTGCGGTTGCCCGAGAGCACCGCCGTCACGGCGAGGTCGTTCTGCTGCACCGCGGCCGAGACCTCCTCGATCAGGGGACCCGAGTTGCCGATGCACGTCGTGCAGCCGTAGCCGACGGTGAAGAAGCCGAGGTCCTCGAGGTCCTTGGTCAGGCCGGCCTTCTCGTAGTAGTCGGTGACGACCTTGGAGCCCGGCGCGAGGGTGGTCTTCACCCACGGCTTGGCCTTGAGGCCCTTCTTGACCGCGTTGCGCGCGAGGAGGCCCGCCGCGAGCATGACCGACGGGTTCGACGTGTTGGTGCACGAGGTGATCGCGGCGATGGTGACCGCGCCGTGATCGAGCGTGTACGACGTGCCATCCGCCAGCTCGACCTTCGTCGGCTTGGACGCCGTCTTCGGGGCGTGGCTGTGGTGGTGGTGCACGTGGTGGCTGTGCTCGTCCTCGGGCGAGTTGCCGGGCGGGTCGGAGGCCGGGAAGGACTCGGCGCCCTCGAGGTCGACCAGGTCGTGGGTGACCTCGGCGTAGTCCGTGAGGTCGGTCTCGAACTGGGCCTTCGCGTTCGCGAGCACGATGCGGTCCTGGGGACGCTTCGGGCCGGCGATCGAGGGGACGACCGTCGCGAGGTCGAGCTCGAGGTACTCGGAGTAGACCGGCTCGCTGTCGGCGTCGTGCCAGAGCTTCTGCTCCTTGGCGTACGCCTCGACGAGGGCGAGCTGCTCCTCGCTTCGGCCCGTGAGCCGCAGGTAGTCGACGGTGACCTCGTCGATCGGGAACATCGCCGCGGTCGAGCCGAACTCGGGGCTCATGTTGCCGATGGTCGCGCGGTTGGCGAGCGGCACGGATGCCACGCCCGTTCCGTAGAACTCGACGAACTTGCCGACCACGCCGTGCTTGCGCAGCATGTCGGTGATCGTGAGCACGACGTCGGTCGCCGTCACGCCGGCCGGGATCGAGCCGGAGAGCTTGAAGCCGACGACCTTGGGGATCAGCATCGAGACGGGCTGGCCCAGCATCGCGGCCTCGGCCTCGATGCCGCCGACGCCCCAGCCGAGCACGCCGAGGCCGTTGACCATGGTCGTGTGCGAGTCGGTGCCGACGCAGGTGTCGGGGTA
>DASTQT010000029.1:0-2495 GCA_035761605.1 Agromyces sp.
CTCCTTGCCGACCACTCGCCCGCGCCCGACGCGATCGTCTCCGCGCTCGTCGCCGACGACGTGCGCGTGCGCGGGTTCGCGGTGCGCCGGACGAGCCTCGAGCAGCGCTTCGTCGAGCTCACGGGGGAGGGCTTCGATGTCGTCGCCTGAGAACGCTCCTCGACCACCGCGTGCCGCGCGACTCGGCCTCTCCCTCCTCGGCTCCGAGACGCTCACCCTGTTCCGCCGCTGGCGGACGTGGGCGATGCTCGCCGCGCTCGCTCTCATCCCGATCCTCATCGCTGTCGCGATCCGCATCGCGGGCGGCTCCTCGCCGGGTCGGGGGCCGGCGTTCCTCGATCAGATCGCGGGCAACGGGCTCTTCGTCGGCGTGATGAGCGCCGGGCGGCTCGTGGCGCAGGGCACGCTCGAGGAGTTCCGCCGCTCGGGGGAGTCGCGCGTCGAGGTGGTCACGCCCGACCCGGACCGCGCCCGGGCGGTGCTCGCCCGGTTGGGCCTCGTGACGGATGCCGCGGCGCCCGCCGCCGACGCGGGGGCCGACGCCGTCGTCACGGCGCTCCTCGCCGACCACGCGCCCGAGCCCGACGCGATCGTCGCGGCGCTCGTCGGCGACGACGTGCGCGTGCGCGGGTTCGCGGTGCGTCGGACCAGCCTCGAGCAGCGTTTCGTCGAGCTCACGGGGGAGGGCTTCGATGTCGTCGCCTGACGTGTCTGCGGGTCGAGGAGCCGACGGAGGAGGCGTCTCGAGACCCGACCCCGCTGCCGCCGACGGTCTCGAGACGGTCGCTGCGCTCCCTCCTCGACCAGCACAGGGCTCGCGACCGGCGGCGTGGTTGTCCCTCCTCGGCTCCGAGACGCTCACCCTGTTCCGCCGCTGGCGGACGTGGGCGATGCTCGCCGCGCTCGCGCTCATCCCGATCCTCATCGCGGTCGCGATCCGCATCGCGGGCGGCTCCTCGCCGGGTCGCGGGCCGGCGTTCCTCGACCAGATCGCGGGCAACGGGCTCTTCGTCGGCGTGACCGCGCTCGTCGTCGCGACCCCGCTGTTCCTGCCGCTCACGATCGCGGTGGTCGCGGGCGACGCCATCGCCGGCGACGCGAGCCTCGGCACGCTGCGGTACCTGCTGATCGCGCCGGCCGGCCGCATGCGCCTGCTCGTCGTGAAGTACCTCGTCGCGGCCGCGTTCTGCGTCGCGGCGGCGCTCACGGTCGTGGTGGTGGGCACGCTCATCGGCTGGGCGCTGTTCCCGATCGGGCCGGTGACGCTGCTCTCGGGCGCCCAGGTCTCGGTCGGGGAGGGCCTCGCCCGGTTCCTCGCGATCGCCGCGTACGTGACGGTGTCGCTGCTCGGGCTCTCCGCGATCGGGGTGTTCGCGTCGACGCTCACGACCGTGCCCGTCGGCGCGATGGCGGCAACGGCGATCCTGGCCGTCGCCGCGCAGATCGCGGGCGCCATCCCGCAGCTCGAGTGGCTGCACCCGTGGCTGTTCACCGACCGCTGGTTCGACCTCGCCGACCTGCTCCGCTCACCGCCGTCGTGGGATTCGTTCGTCGACAACGCGCTCGTGCAGGCGGCGTACGTCGCGGTGTTCGGCGGTCTCGCCGCGTGGCGCTTCGCGACCCGAGACATCCTCTCGTAGCGGATGGCGCGCGCCGCGGCCGGGCTGGACTCAGCGGGCGTCGGGGGAGGCGTCGGTGCGCTCGGCGAGGATGCCCGAACCGTGCTCGGCCTCGAGGCGCTGCCGCACGGCGAACCACGGCGTGGCGCGGATCGCGGCCTCGACGCCGTCGAGGTGCCCCGCGTCGGCGAGCGGCACCGGGCCGATGCCGAACGCGACGAGCAGCCGCGCGCCGCGACGCAGCGCGCCGGCGAGCGCCCGGAGCTCGGGCACCGCGGCGGAGGTCCAGAACACGTTGACGTTCACGCTGACGGCGGCGTCGAACGGGCCGAGTGCGGGGTCCAGCGCGGCGAGCCCGGCCTGTACGACGTCGACCGTGGCGGCGGCGATCGGGTCCGCGAGGCGGTCGCGCATGCGGCCCACCGCCTGGCCGGAACGGTCGACCGCGACGACGGACGGCCGCGCCGCGACATCCGCCCCGCCCATCGCGGCGAGCAGCGCCTCGACCGATGCGCCCGTGCCCGACCCGATGTCGAGCACGCGCTCGCCGGGACGCGGATCGAGCACCGCGACCGCCCAGCGCACGCGCTCGGGCACCGCCGTCGGGTTCATGCTGAGAGCATGCCAGATGCGGGGCGGGCCGACGGCGCGCCCGCTCACCCGGCCAGACTCACCCGTAGATCCGATCGGCGTACGACGGGCCGTAGTAGTGGTCGAGGGCCGCGACATCCGCCCCCGGCTGCTCGACCGCCTTCGCGATGAGCGCGCGGCGCCGCACGGCGTCGGGCCGCCAGGTCTCGGGCTTCCACGCCTGCGAGCGCAGGAACGCCTTCGAGCAGTGGAAGAACACCTCGTCGATGTCGACGACGAGCGCGA
>DASTQT010000030.1:0-2424 GCA_035761605.1 Agromyces sp.
TCAGTCGAGACGGCGCCCGAAGAGGAAGTACGAGATCGGGCCGATGAAGTTCACGGCGATCACGAACGCCCAGATCGCCTTCCGCCCGTTCACCTCGTCGGCGGGGCGTTTCGCGAGGTCGGTCCATGCGGCCGCTGCGAGCGCGAACTGGATGATGGCGGAGATGACCCCGCCGACCTTCCGGCCCGTGCTGAGGTCGCTCCACTGTTTCGCCGTAGGTTTCGCCGTAGGCATGGTTCCTCCGATCGCTAGTGCTTGTTCCCAGACAGGGCGAGCACCCCGCCCAGGCCGATCATCATCACGCCGCCGGTCGCCGCCAGGTGCGACGCACGACGCGGCGAGCGGCCGAACCAGTCGCGCGCCCAGCCGGCTGCGAGCGCCCAGACGGAGTCGCACGCGAGGGCGAGCACCACGAACGCGGTGCCGAGCGTCGCCATCTGCACGGGGATCGCGCCGGCGCCGAAGTCCACGAACTGCGGCAGCACTGCGACGAAGAACGCGATGGTCTTGGGGTTGGTGACGCCGACGACGAAGCCCTCGCCGAGGAGCCGCCACGGGGAGCGCGGCGCGACCTCGCCGGTGACGGCGGCCGCGGCATCCGCTCGATGACGGATCGCCTGCACGCCGAGGTAGACGAGGTAGAGGGCGCCCGCGATCTTGATGCCCGTGAACAGCAGCACCGACTGCGCGACGACCGTGCCGACGCCGAGCGCGACCGCTGCGACGAGCGGCAGCATGCCGGCCGCGTTGCCGACGACGCTCAGCAGGCCGCCCATGCGGCCGAGCGAGAGCGACCGCCCGATGACGAACAGCACGCTCGGCCCCGGGATGACGATCAGCACCACCGAGGCGAGCAGGAACGCCCAGAGGTTCGATGCGGGGATCATCCGTGGATCGTACCTCCGCCCTACTCCTCCTCGGGCTGCGGTTCGATCGGCTGCCCGAGCCGTACGCGCGTGCCGAACGGGTCGGAGACCATCGAGACCCGCTCGCCCCACGGCGTGTCATCCGGCGGCTCGATCACGAGGTACCCGGCCGACTCGAGGGCGGCCGTCGTCTCGTCGACGTCGTCGACGTAGAACCACAGCAGCACGCCGGCGCCCTCGCCCGCGGTCCCGTTCTCGGCGAGGCCGAGGCCGAGCTGCGAGGCGCCCGCCTGCAGCGTGACGAACACGGGATCGCCGTCGGTTGGGTAGCGGTACACCACGGCGGTGCCGAGCGCGTCGTGGTAGAAGCGCATCGCGACATCCATGTCGGGCACCTCGACGATCGGGAACGCGGATTCGATCATGGTCCCTCCCGCGGCCGACGCTACGCCGCGCCGCGAGATGCCGCTACCGTTGCACCGTGAGCGACCACATCTCCGCGAGCGTGGACGACGCCGTCGGGCGCATCACGCTCCAGCGCCCGCAGGCGCTGAACGCCCTGAGCTACGAGATGATCCTCGCGCTCACGGCGGTCTTCGACGCGTGGCGGCACGACCCCGAGGTGTCGATGGTCGTCCTCGACGGCGCGGGCGAGCGCGGGTTCTGCGCGGGCGGCGACGTGCGCGAGCTGTACGGGTACACGACCGCCGGGCACGTGTCCGAGGCGCTGCGCTTCTTCCGCGACGAGTACCGCCTCAACTCGGCCATCGCGCACTACCCGAAGCCCGTCGTCGCGATCATGGACGGCATCACGATGGGCGGCGGCATCGGCCTGGCCGGACACGCGTCGATCCGCATCGTCACCGAGCGCTCGCGCGTCGCGATGCCCGAGACCCGCATCGGCTTCACGCCCGACGTCGGCGGCACCTGGCTGCTCGGCCGCGCGCCCGGCGAACTCGGCACGCACCTGGCCCTCAACTCGCGCACGATGGACGCCGCCGACGCCATGCACGCCGGCTTCGCCGACGCGTTCGTGCCGTCCGAGCGGATCCCGCACCTGCTGCAGGCGCTCGAGGAGCGAGCCGACCCCGGCACGCCGTGGGAGATCGTCATGCTCTTCGACGAGACGCCCGGCCCGTCCGCGCTCGCCGCGGCGCGCCCCTGGGTCGACGCCTGCTACTCGGCGCCGACGGTGTCGGGCATCATCGACCGCCTCCGGGCGTTCGCCGAGGGCCGGGCGGATGGCTCGGGGCGAGCGGATGCCGCGGCCGCCGCCTACGCGGCCGCCGCCGCCGACGAGCTCGAGACGCTGTCGCCGACCGCGCTCGCCGTCACCCTCGAAGCCGTGCGCCGGGCGCGCACCCTGCCCACGCTCGAGGACGCGCTCGAGCAGGAGTTCCGGGCCGTGTCGTGGTTCATCGGCGAGCACGACCTGCACGAGGGCATCCGCGCGCAGGTGATCGACAAGGACCGCAACCCGAAGTGGGATCCGCCCACGCTCGACGACATCCCTCCGACCCTCCCCGCGCGCGTGCTCGAGGAGCAGCTGCACGACCCG
>DASTQT010000031.1:0-3229 GCA_035761605.1 Agromyces sp.
CAACTTCGCCGCACTCGTCGAGCAGGGCGTCACCGAGACGTTCGCGCTCATCGTGCTGCGGCACGGCAAGGCGCAGGCGCGCGGCGCCTGGAAGGGCAGCGACACGTCCCGCCCGCTCGTCGAGCGCGGCGTGACGCAGGCCGCGGCCCTCGTCGGCATGCTCGCGGCGTGGGCTCCGAAGAAGCTCGTCTCCAGTCCGGCCGTGCGCTGCGTCACGACCGTCGCGCCGTTCGCGGCGGCCACCGGGGTGCCCGTCAAGCGCGACGACGGGATCAGCCAGGACGCGTGGGAGGCCGGCAACGACGAGGTCCGCCGCGTCGTCGGCAAGCGCGTGCGCGTCGGCAAGACGGCCGTCATCTGCAGCCACGGCCCCGTCCTTCCCGAGATCATGCGCGAGATCGCGCTGGCGACCGGCACCCCCCTGGGCTCCTACGTGTCGGATGCCGCGGGGCTCGAGGTCGGCGAGTTCAGCGCCGTGCACCTCTCCGCGTCGAACCCGTCATCGGGCATCATCGCGATCGAGACGCACGCGCCGCGCGCGTAGACGCACAGGGGACGCGCAGGCGGGCGCCGCCCGCGCGTCGACACCCGTTCACCTTCCGTTCACCGTCGTGGGGGACTCTCGTCACGCACGCTGGTTAGCGTCGCAGGCGGGTCGGCACCGGCCCGAGACCCCTGCAATCAAAACCCCCGGAAGGGAATCACGTGAACCTCAAGCGTTTCGGCGCCCCCGCCGTCATCGCCATGACCGCGGCACTCGCGCTCAGCTCCTGCGCGGCGAACGAGGGCGGTTCCGCCGACAGCGGTGACTCCGGCTCGGAGTCGACGCTCTCGGGCAACCTCGTCGGCGCCGGCTCGTCGGCGATGGACGCGGCCCAGCAGGCCTGGATCGCGGAATTCCAGACCGCCAACCCCGACGTGACGATCGACTACGACCCCTCCGGCTCCGGCGCGGGTCGCGACACGTTCCTCGAGGGTGCGAGCGGCTACGCCGGCTCCGACCGCGCGTTCAACGACGAGGAGATCGCCGCGGGCGGCTTCGCCGGCTGCGCGCCCGACTCGACGATCATCCAGCTGCCGCTCTACATCTCGCCGATCGCGGTGATCTTCAACCTCGAGGGCGTCGACTCGCTGAACCTCGACCCGGCCACCATCGCGGGCATCTTCGCGGGCACGATCACCAACTGGAACGACCCGGCGATCGCCGCCACGAACGATGGCGTCGAGCTGCCCGACCAGGCGATCACGCCGGTCCACCGCTCCGACGACTCGGGCACCACCGAGAACTTCACCGACTACCTCGCCCAGGCCGCACCCGAGGTGTGGACGTACGAGGCCGACGGCGTCTGGCCGTTCGAGGGCGGCGAGGCCGCGCAGGGCACCTCGGGCGTCGTCGACGCCGTGACCAACGGCACCGGCACGATCGGCTACGCCGACGCGTCGCGCGCCGGCGACCTCGGCACCGTCGCGGTGCAGGTCGGCGACGAGTTCCTCGAGTACTCGCCTGAGGCCGCCGCCGCGATCGTCGACGTCTCGCCGTTCGTCGAGGGCCGCCCCGACGGCGACCTCTCGCTCGAGCTCGACCGCACGCCCGACGAGGCCGCCTACCCCGTCGTGCTGGTCGCCTACTCGATCGCCTGCCAGCAGTACGAGGATTCCGCCACCGCGGAACTCGTGAAGGAGTACTTCTCGTACATCGCGAGCCCCGAGGGCCAGGACGTCGCCGCCGAGAACGCCGGCTCCGCCCCGATCTCCGACACCCTGCGCGAGCAGGCCGTCGCGGCGATCGACTCCATCCAGTAGGAAGGTCGGTGCCCGACCCCGTCGCTTCCACCGGAACGCGGGGTCGGGCACAGCCCTGTTTCCCGATCAGATCAGAGGAACCCGCAGATGAGCACCGCAACCGCCCCGATCCGGGCGAAACAGCGACCCGGGGACCGCATCTTCTCGCGCTCCGCGGTCTTCGCCGGCTCGATGATCCTCGTCACGCTCGCGGCCGTGGCGAGCTTCCTCATCGTGCAGAGCATTCCCGCGCTCTTCGCGAACAGCGAGGACGCCTCGATCCTCGACACCAGCTTCTGGCCCTATGTGGGCCCGCTCGTCTTCGGCACCGTCTGGGCTGCCGCGCTCGCGCTGCTGATCGCCCTGCCGATCTCCATCGGCATCGCCCTCTTCATCTCGCACTACGCTCCGCGCCGGCTCGCCTCGGTGCTCGGCTACATCGTCGACCTGCTCGCCGCGGTGCCCTCGGTGGTGTTCGGCCTGTGGGGCATCGGCGTCCTCGCGCCCGCCGTGCAGCCGCTCTACACCTGGCTCGTCGAGAACCTGGGGTGGTTCCCGCTGTTCTCCGGCCCGGTCTCCGGCACCGGGCGCACCATCCTCACCGCCGCGATCGTGCTCGCGGTCATGATCATCCCGATCATCACCGCGATCTCCCGCGAGGTCTTCCTGCAGACTCCCGTGCTCCACGAGGAGGCGGCGCTCGCGCTCGGCGCGACGCGCTGGGAGATGATCCGGATGGCGGTCCTCCCCTTCGGCCGCCCCGGCATCATCTCGGCCGCGGTACTGGGCCTCGGCCGCGCCCTCGGCGAGACGATGGCGGTCGCCATGGTGCTCTCCGCGACCGGCGCCGTGACGTTCCAGCTGCTCACCTCGGTCAACCCGTCGACCATCGCGGCGAACATCGCACTCAGCTTCCCCGAGGCGTACGGCCTCAACGTGAACGTGCTGATCGCGACGGGCCTCATCCTCTTCATCGTCACCTTCGCGGTCAACGCGGTCGCCCGCTGGATCGTCGCCCGCCGCGCCGAGTTCTCGGGAGCGAACTGATGACCACGACCATCACCCCGCCCGAGACCAAGCCGGCCGCGGCCCCGCTGAGCAACTCGCTCACCGCCGGCAAGCTGCCCAACGGCGCGCCGTGGATCGTGCTGGGCGCGAGCGTGCTCGTCTCGGCCGGCCTCTTCGCCGTGCTCGCCCTCGCCGGCGCCGAGTTCAACTGGGTCGGCATGCTCGTCGTCGCGGCCCTCGTCTACGTCGTCACGATCACGCTGCTCTCGCGCATCGTCGAGGGTCCGCGCAAGGCGACCGACCGCTTCGTGACCGCCCTGGTCGCCGGCGCGTTCCTCCTCGCGATGATCCCGCTCATCTCGCTGACGATCACGGTCGTCACGTTCGGCCTCGCGCGCTTCGACGCCGAGTTCTTCACCTACTCGATGCGCAGCGTCAC
>DASTQT010000032.1:0-2813 GCA_035761605.1 Agromyces sp.
AACGGCGACGGCAAGTCCACCCTGCTGAAGCTGCTGTCGGGCCGGTTGGAGCCGGACGGCGGCCGGGTGACGGTGCGCCGCGGCATCCGCATCGGCATGCTCGACCAGGCGGACGTCGTCGACCCCGGCAAGACCGTGGCCGAGTCGGTCGTCGGCGGCATCGAGGAGCACGTTTGGGCCGGCGACCCGAAGGTGCGCGACGTCATCGGCGGCCTCCTCGCCGACGTGCCGTGGCACGCGCAGGTGTCGAGCCTCTCGGGCGGCCAGCGCCGCCGCGTCGGACTCGCGGCACTGCTCGTCGGCGACTGGGACGTCGTGTTCCTCGACGAGCCCACGAACCACCTCGACGTCGAGGGCATCGCGTGGCTCGCCCGCCACATCAAGGGACGCTGGGCCGCGAACGACGGTGCGCTCGTGGTCGTGACGCACGACCGGTGGTTCCTCGACGAAGTCTGCACGATGACGTGGGAGGTGCATGACGGCATCGTCGAGCCGTTCGAGGGCGGCTACGCGGCGTACGTGCTGCAGCGGGTCGAGCGCGACCGGATGGCCGCGGCATCCGAGTCGAAGCGCCAGAACCTCATGCGCAAGGAGCTCGCGTGGCTGCGCCGGGGCGCCCCCGCACGCACGAGCAAGCCGAAGTTCCGCATCGACGCCGCGAACGAGCTCATCGCGAACGAGCCGCCGGTGCGCAACCCGGTCGAGCTCAACCGGCTCGCGGTGTCGCGGCTCGGCAAGGACGTCGTCGACCTGCTCGACGTGACGGTCGAGTACCCGGTGCAGGATGTCGCGCCCGCGGGTCTCGATACGCGTCCGGCTTCGCCGGATGCTCCTCGACCAGCGGTGAGGACCGTGCTGCACGAGCTCGAGTGGCGGATCGCGCCGGGCGAGCGTACCGGCATCCTCGGCGTGAACGGCGCCGGAAAGTCGACGCTGCTGAAGCTCGTGACGGGCGAGGTGCAGCCGACGACGGGGCGCGTCAAGCGCGGCAAGACCGTGAAGATCGCGGTGCTCAGCCAGGAGCTCGCGGAACTCGCCGAGTGGGCCGACGAGCGCGTGAGCGCGGTGGTCGCCGCGCAGAAGACGAGCTACGTGCTCGGCGCCGGCTCGAAGTCGGTCGAGCTCACGCCCGGGCAGCTGCTCGAGCGGCTCGGCTTCACGAACCAGCAGCTCGCCACGCCCGTGAAGGACCTGTCGGGCGGCCAGAAGCGGCGCCTCCAGCTGCTGCTGATCCTGCTGCAGGAGCCGAACGTGCTGATCCTCGACGAGCCGACCAACGACCTCGACACCGACATGCTCGCCGCGATCGAGGACCTCCTCGACGCCTGGCCCGGCACCCTCCTCGTCGTCAGCCACGACCGGTACCTCGTCGAGCGCGTCACCGACCGGCAGGTCGCGATCCTCGACGGGCACCTGCGCGACCTTCCGCGTGGAGTGGATCAGTACCTGGAACTGCGACGGCAGGGTCTCGATACGCGCCCGGCTGCGCCGGGTGCTACTCGACCAGCGGGGGGCCCGGCTGCGCCGGGTGCTCCTCGACCAGCGGGGGGTCCGGCTTCGCCGGGCGCGACTCGACCACCGGAAGCGGCCGCAACGGCGGCACCGGCGCTCACCGGCGCCGACCGCCGCGCCGCCGAGAAGGAGCTCGCGTCGATCGACCGGCGCCTCGAGAAGCTGCAGTCGCAGATCGTCGAGCAGCACGAGAAACTCGCCCGCCACGACCAGTCCGATTACGTCGGACTCGGCGTGCTCGGCGACGAGCTCAGCGGGCTCGAGGCCGCTGTGGCCGACCTCGAGACTCGGTGGCTCGAAGTATCCGAGCAGATCGAAGGCTGACCCCGCAGGATCTGTGACGCTCGATGACCATCTGGTCAATAGCGCGCAGATCCTTCGCCTAACGTGGGGAGTGCGTTCGCGAACGCGGCACCGACGCCCCACCGCCACCAGCGGTGGGGTTTCGTCATGCCGGGCACCATCCGCCACCAGCATCCGATCGCGCGCGCCCACGTGAAAGAGGGAACACCGCCATGCCCAGCACCCGCACCAAGATCATCGCCGCGCTCGCCGCAGCGCCCCTTGTCATCGGTCTCGCCGCCTGCTCGTCGGCCGGAGCCGCCGAGGGCGACGACGTCGTCCGCATCGGCGTCGTCGGCAAGTCCGACCCGCAGTGGCCCGCCTTCGAGGAGGCTGCGGCCGAGGCCGGCATCGAGATCGAACTGGTCGACTTCGCCGACTACGCCCAGCCGAACCCCGCGCTCACCGAGGGCGAGCTCGACCTCAACCAGTTCCAGCACATCGTCTACCTCGCCGACTACAACGTCTCGGCCGACGCCGACCTCACGCCGATCGGCTCGACGCAGATCTACCCGCTGGGCC
Organism: Agromyces sp.; assembly: GCA_035761605.1. GTDB lineage: Bacteria > Actinomycetota > Actinomycetes > Actinomycetales > Microbacteriaceae > Agromyces. The sequence goes on from DASTQT010000032.1 coordinate 2,377, forward strand.
TGTACTCGACGAAGTACGAGTCGGTCGACGACATCCAGGAGGGCGACACCGTCGCGGTGCCCGACGACCCGTCGAACCTCGCCCGCGCGCTGCTCGTGCTGCAGTCGGCCGACCTCATCGAGCTCGAGGACGGCGGCTCGATCTTCTCGACGATCGCCGACATCGACGAGGCGAACTCGAAGGTGAAGGTCACTCCGCTCGAGGCGTCGCTCACCGCGACGAGCCTGCCGGATGTCGCGGCGGCGGTCATCAACAACGACTTCGTCGAGGACGCCGGACTCGCCTTCGAGGACGCGATCGCGAAGGACGACCCGTCCGACCCGAACGCACTGCCGTACGTGAACATCTTCGCCGCCCGCGCCGAGGACGCCGACAACGAGACCTACCTGAAGCTCGTCGAGATCTTCCAGACCGACCCCGAGGTGCAGGCCGGCCTC